>CASETU010000162.1 GCA_949290895.1 uncultured Bacillota bacterium | reverse complement strand
TTTGAAATACACTTTGCACGCCGTATCGGATGTTTCGAAATATTTGTCGAGTTTTTCCAGCTTTTGTTCGACAACTTTTTTCAAATGTTCACTCGCCTGATAATTTCTTTCAATAATCTCGATATTCATAGATTATCCTCCTTAAAATATTTCGGGAGTTTTCCCCTTTACAATATTATTCGACGCCGAATCGCCTTTTCCCTTTTTTTATTTGCGCGAAGAAAATACGAGCCCCGAAGAAGAGCAGTCCACCGTGACCGTCTCGCCTTCCAAAATATTGCCCTTGAGCACCTCTTCAGACAGTCTGTCTTCCACGAGTTTTTGGATATTTCGCTTGAGCGGGCGTGCGCCGTATTCGTTGTCGTACCCGCTTTCCGTGATATAATCGAGAGCGGAACGGGTAACTTTGAGCGAAACCCCCATATTTTCCAGACGCTTGCCCAGCCCGTCGAGCAGAATGGAAACGATTTTCTCCGCGTCCTCTTTGCCGAGCTTGGAAAATACGACGATATCGTCCACGCGGTTCAAAAATTCCGGTCTAAACCGCTCTTTCAGTGCCTCCTTTATCCTATCACTCATTCTCTCGTACTCGTCGGCGGGCGAAGAGCCGCCGAACCCCAGCGAGGAAACGCTCTTCACTTCCGACGCGCCGACGTTGGACGTCATGATGATGATGGTGTTTTTGAAATTCACCATTCTGCCCTTGCTGTCCGTCAGCCGCCCGTCGTCAAGGATTTGCAGCATCAAATTGAAAATGTCGGGGTGCGCCTTTTCGATTTCGTCGAAAAGCACCACCGAATAGGGTTTGCGCCGTACCTTTTCCGTGAGCTGTCCCGCCTCGTCGAACCCGACGTATCCCGGGGGCGCGCCGATGAGCTTTGCCACCGAGTGCTTTTCCATATACTCGCTCATGTCGATACGGATAAGATTGCGCTCGTCGTCGAAAAGACATTCCGCCAACGCTTTGGAAAGCTCGGTCTTTCCCACGCCCGTCGGCCCTACGAAGATAAAGCTGCCGAGCGGACGGTTTGCGTCGTTCAGTCCCGCCCGCGCGCGGCGTATGGCGCGCGCAACGGCTTTCACCGCCTCGCTTTGACCGATGACGCGGCGGCCGAGCTCCTCTTCCAGCCGCAAGAACCGCTCCGACTCCGTCTCCGTCAGCTTGACGGCGGGAATCCCCGTCTGCGCGGCGACGATCTTCGCCACGTCGTCTTTATGCAGTTCCAGATATGTTTTTACGCGGATTTCGTCCTGTCTGTCGCGCATTTTCGCAAGTTCCGCGGAAATCTTTTCGCAAGCCTTTTCCTGTTTGGCGAGCGCCGCGGCGTCGCCGTGGCGGAACGCCTCGTCCTTGAGCATTGCCGCGTTTTTCAGTTCCCTTTCCTTTTGCCGCACCGCCTCGGGCAAATTATAGCTGTCCAACCGCAGGCGGGACGCCGCCTCGTCGATGAGATCGATGGCTTTGTCGGGCAAAAACCTGTCCGTCACGTAGCGGTCGGAAAGCACGACAGCCGCCTCGATGGCGTCGTCGCAGATGGTAACTTTATGGTGCGCTTCGTAGCGATCGCGGAGCCCTTTCAATATGGCGATGCTTTCCTCCGCGCTGGGCGCGTCCACCATAATGGGCTGGAACCGCCTTTCGAGCGCGGGGTCTTTTTCGATATATTTGCGGTACTCGTCGATGGTCGTTGCGCCGATGGTCTGCAACTCCCCGCGCGAAAGCATGGGCTTTAATATGTTCGCCGCGTCCATGTTGCCTTCCCCCGCCGAGCCCGCGCCGACGATATTGTGTATTTCGTCGATAAACAAAATGATGTTGCCGTCTTCCTTTACGACGGACACGATTTTTTTCAGGCGTTCCTCAAAGTCTCCGCGGTAGCGGCTGCCCGCCAAAAGTCCCGCAAGGTCTAAAGAAAACACCGTTTTGCCCGTCAGAAGTTCCGGCACCGCGCCCTTGACGATGGCCTGCGCAAGCCCTTCCACCACCGCGCTTTTGCCCACACCCGGCTCGCCGATAAGGACGGGATTGTTCTTACTGCGGCGCGTCAGGATTTGGATAATGCGGTCGATCTCGTCCTTTCTTCCGATAACGGGGTCGAGCTTGCCGAGCCGCGCCCGCTCGGTCATGTCCACGCCGTATTCCAAAATATCCTTTACTTTCGATTCCCCGCGATGATTTTCGATTTCCGCCGTTTCGTCCACGTCCACGCGGATTTTTTCTTCCAGCTGTTCTATCATACGGGAAGTATCCGCGCCGAGCTGGCGCAGAATGCGCACCGCCAGAGAATCGCCGACGTTCAGTATGGCGAGCAGGATATGCTCCGTGCCGATGAACGAAGCGCCCTCGTTGACGGAAAACTCCATGGCGCGCATGAACATATTTTTCGCGCGGGGCGTGAGCCCCACGATGTTGACCGATTTATCCAGCGACTTTTCAAAATAGTAGCCGTAGCGCTTGACGTCCACTTTCGCGTCCGTCAAAATGGTTTTCGCCACGCCGTCGGGCACGCTTAAAAGCCCGTACAGGATATGCTCGCTGCCGATATACGTACAGCCGTAACGGGTCGATATGCTGCGCGCCATCTGCATCGCCTTGCGCGCATTTGTAGATAAATTGTCCTCGAAATTCAAATCCATCAATCGCTACCCCTGATCTTCGCTATGGAATTCTTGACAAAGTCCGCCCTGTAATAATCGCGTTCGCGCTCGGAAAGTTGTCTTCCGTAACGCGCGCAAAGATTCGCCGGACGGGCGGTGATCGTCAGATCGTCTATCGCCTGCGGATTTTCAAAGTCGAAAAATCCCAGCGACACGCCGAGCTTGACGTCGGAAATATATTCCAAAAACTCGCCGTAACTGAGGAGGACGGAATTTTCCAAAATCCCCAACGCGCGGCGGCACTTGTTTTCCGTGACCAACATATTCTGCGCGTAATGCGTTTTGAGCGTTTCCCTCTCGCATTCGCACACGCTGAGCACCGCCTCTTCCACGCTCGCAATGACCTGACGCTCGCTGACGCCGAGCGTGACTTCGTTACTTACCTGATAGAGGTTGCCCTCCGCCTTGCTGCCCTCGCCGTACGCCCCGCGCACGGTGAGTCCCAGCTCTTCCACTTTGCGCGCGACTTCCGCCATCTTGCCGCTTTCCGTCAAGGCGGGCAAAAAGAGCATGACCGACGCGCGAAGTCCCGTGCCCACGTTTGTCGGGCAGGCGGTGAGATACCCCAGCTTTTCGTCGAACGCGAAGTCGATGTTTTTCGCCAACTCGTCGTCCAGCCTGTCGAGCCTTTTATACGCTTCGTTGAGAGTCAGCCCGCGCATGAAACACTGTTCGCGGAGCACGTCTTCCTCGTGTATCATCACCGATACGCTTTCGTCGGCGTTGACGAGCACCGCGCCCAGCGCGGCGTTATCGATGAGCGCGTTGCTCACCAGATGTTTTTCCTTGAGCGACTCCCGCATGAGGGGCGTCATCATGGAAAGATAGTAAAGCTTAAAATTTTCCGCGCGCCCCGCCGCCGTCGCCACTTCCTTGACGATCTGCGAGGCGAGCTTTCTATCCTTTACGCAAAAAGGTCTGCCCTTGATGTTGCGCGCCAAACGCACGCGGGACAAAACGATGTTGTTATCGGCAAGTTCCGGACGGTAATCCATTATTTCAGCCCCCTTCTCGCAAGTTCGTAGGAAAGCTGACGGATATCCTCGTCCATGTCGTTTGCCGCGTCGAAGTCACCCGAAAGCACCGCCTCCTCCTTGTCTTTGAGCAGGCGTTTATACTCGTAGATGAGTTCCCGTTCCACGCCGCTGACCTTAGGTCTTTTTCCGCAGTGCTCCGTTTTGCCGTGCATCTTTTTTAAAACGGGCAAAAGCTCCGCCGCAAACGCCCTGTAACAGTTTTCGCACCCGAGCATGGAGGTTTTATAAAATTGTTCGAGCGTCAAACCGCACTTGGGACATACTTTCATGTTTTATCCGTTTGCCTCTTTCAAAAGACGTTTTATACATTTTTCGACGTTCCGATATATCGTTTCTATCGGTTCGCCGATATGATATTCCCCGTTTTCGTAGAGAATTTTTCCCTTTGCCGCCGTCAACAGCACCGCGGAAGTGTCCGCCGCATAGACGAGGCTCTTTTTGATATCGGAAAGCGGGCGCATGGAGGGAGCCGAAAGGTCTATCAATACGAGGTCCGCGTCCTTCCCCGCGGCGATCTCTCCGCCGTTCATGCCGAGCGCGTTCCAGCCCGTTTTTCCCGCCGCGTCGAGCGCGACTTGAGCGCCGATTGCCGAAGCATCTTTCATGCGTTCTTTTTGCAGACAGCTTAAAAGATACATTTCGCGGAACATCGACAGCTTGTTGTTGCTCGCCGCGCCGTCGGTGCCGAGCGCGACCTTCACGCCGTTTTTCAGCAGAGAATATATAGGAGCGACGCCGCTCGCGAGTTTTAAGTTGCTCGACGGGTTGCTAACGACGCAGACGTTTTTATCCTTTAAGAGCGCGATATCCCCTTTGTCGAGATATGTGCCGTGGGCGATCATGCCGCCGTTATCGAAAAATCCGATCTTATGGAGATATTCCACCGGCGTGAGATTGCGCCGCACGGTGCATTCCCCCACTTCTTCGAGCGTTTCCGAACAATGGATATACGTCGGCGCGCCGTATTTCGCCGCAAGATCCGCCACTCCCTCGAGCAGGGCGTCGCTGCAGGTATATTCGGCGTGCAGTCCGATAAAATATTTTAATCTGTCGCCCTTATATTTATTGTATGCGGTTTCTATGCGGCAAAGCGCGTCTTCCGTACCGCCGCCGATATCGTTCACACCCGAACAGAGCGCCAGGGCGAACCCCGCTTTGTGCAGGGTATCCACGATGACGTCGTTATAAAAATACATATCCGCCACCGCCGTCACGCCGCCACGGGCGTATTCCGCCGCCGCGAGCATGTTACCCCAGTAAACGTCCTCTTCCGTCAGTTTGTCTTCGAGGGGAAAAATGCGGTCGAAAAGCCATGTTTTGAGCGGAAGATCGTCCGCCACGCCGCGGAAAAGCGTCATCGCGGAATGGGCGTGCGCGTTTGCAAAGGAAGGCATTAAAAGGTTGCCGCCGCAATCCCTTACGGCGTCGGCGTCAAACGCTTTTCCCTTGCCGACGTAGACGATTTTGCCGTCCTCGACGTGCACTTCTCCGTCGAAAATTTCCGCGTCGGCGTCTTTTAATATTTTCGCGTTCTTAAAAAGCAGTTTCATAACGTTTTCGCCAAAGCGGCGATATATCTTTTCATTTTGTCGCCGAGCGTTTTATCCCGCAGCGCGTATTCCACGTTCGCCTGCACGTATCCCGCCTTGTCGCCCACGTCGTAGCGAATGCCTTCGAATTCCGAAGCGACGATCTCCCCGCGCTCCGCGAGCACGTGAAAGGCGTCCGTCAAAATAATTTCGCTCCCGTGCATGGTGAGCTTGCGTATCTCTTTGAAAATCCCGCCGTCCAGCACATATCTGCCGATGACGGCGTAATCGGAAAGACGGTCCTTTGCCGCGGGCTTTTCGACGAGGGCGCAAACTTCCTTGATCTCCCCGTCCGCCTTGATACCGATATTCCCGTATTTGGAAATCTCGCTCTCCGCCACGCGCATGGTGGAAAGCACCGTCTTGCCCGTCTTTTCGTACGCCTCGCAAAGGCGGCGGATACAAGGCTTTTGTCCCGCTTCGGTATAGATAATCTCATCTCCCAGCAAGAGGGCGAACGGTTCGCCCGCAAGCAGTTCTTCCGCGCACAAAAGCGCGCCGGCAAGGCCGTTCAGAGTATCCTGCTTGATAAAGGTTATCTTTGCGCGGGAAGTGATTTTTTTAAGTATTTCGCAAAGCTCCGTTTTGCCGTCGGTCAACAGCCGCTTTTCCAGTGGAAGGTTTTCCGCAAAATGACGTTCGATGACGTCGGTATTGTGGCTGGTAATGATGATAATATCCGTTATGCCCGACGCCACCGCCTCGTCGACGATATAATCGACGGTAGGCGTATCCACGATGGGCAACATCGACTTGGGCACCGCTTTTGTGATGGGCAAAAACCGCGTGCCGAGTCCCGCGGTGGGAATCACCGCTTTTCTTACTTTCTGCATTATACCCCCGTTATTTGCTGTATTTTTCTTCTATTTTACGGATTTTTTCCACCCGCAAAGCATGTCTGCCGCCTTCGAAAGACGCGCCGAAAAACGCGTCCACGATGTCGCACATGAGCCCGGGACCGATGACCCGCGCCCCGAACGCAAGCATGTTCGCGTCGTTATGCATGCGCGTCATGCGCGCGCTGAACGTGTCATGGCAGAGCGCGCAGCGTATTCCAGGTACCTTGTTCGCCGCGATAGATATGCCTATCCCCGTGCCGCAGATGACGACGCCGAAATCGAATTTTCCCGCAGCCACGGCTTCCGCCGCCTTAAGCGCATAATCGGGATAATCTACGGAATCGGTAGAATACGTTCCCATATCTTCGTATTCCATGCCGCGTTTTTCCAGGTGTTTCTTCAGTTCTTCCTTCAAAGGATAGCCGCCGTGATCGGCGGCGAGAGCGATTTTCATTTCAGTTCCCCGCTGATGATTTTATTTGTTATTATATTACACGCGCGCTCGATTTCGTGCGAGCAGCGGATATAATCGTTGAGCGTGCCGCCGTACGGATCGGGGATTTCCCCCTCGCCCGTGAGCTGGCTGATGACGAACGCCTTGTCCATGCAAAAGAACGCTTCCCGCTGAGCGGAAGTCATGCA
>CASETU010000161.1 GCA_949290895.1 uncultured Bacillota bacterium | reverse complement strand
GCGTTTTCCAAAACGTCGGCGAACTGTTCGAGCTCCTCCGCGACGATGGTGTTGAGTATGAGATTCGGCCCCGACACGGAAAAAGACGAGCCGAGCATGCGGAACTCGAATTTATTGCCCGTGAACGCAAAGGGCGACGTGCGGTTGCGGTCGGTGGTGTCCATCGGGAAGTCGGGCAGGGAATCCACGCCCAGCTTTAACACCTTTTTCGCCTTAGCGGCGGGGTTCACGCCCTTGTCGATGGCGTCGATAATTTCACCGAGCTCCTCGCCCGTAAATATCGAGATGATGGCGGGCGGCGCTTCGTTGCCGCCCAGACGGCAGTCGTTGCCGGCACTCGACACCGAAACGCGGAGCAAATCCTGACATTCGTCCACCGCCTTGATAACCGCCGCGAAAAAGAGCATGAACTGCGCGTTTTCATAAGGCGAATTGCCCGGTTCGAGCAGATTCACGCCGCTATCCGTCGCAAGCGACCAGTTGTTATGCTTGCCGCTGCCGTTAACGCCCGCAAAGGGCTTTTCGTGCAGGAGGCAGGCGAGATTGTGCTTACGCGCGAGCTTGCGCATGAATTCCATCGTCAGCTGATTGTGGTCGGTGGCGATGTTTGTGGAAGCAAATATCGGCGCGAGTTCGTGCTGTCCCGGCGCGACCTCGTTATGTTCCGTTTTGGCGTAGACGCCGAGTTTCCAAAGCTCCTCGTCGAGTTCCTTCATGAACGCCGCCACGCGAGGTTTGAGCGTTCCGAAATAATGGTCGTCGAGTTCCTGTCCCTTAGGCGGTTTCGCGCCGAAGAGCGTCCTGCCCGTCAGGCGGATATCCATTCTCTTCAAGTATACTTCCCGATCGATGAGAAAATATTCCTGCTCGGGTCCGACGGTGGGAATGACCCGTTTGACCGACGTATTGCCGAAAAGCCTCAATATGCGGAGTGCCTGCTTGTTGAGCGCGTCCATGGAGCGCAAAAGCGGCGTCTTTTTATCGAGCGCGTGCCCGCTGTAAGAGCAGAACGCCGTAGGGATACAGAGCGTGTTGTCCTTGATAAAGGCGTAAGACGTCGGGTCCCACGCGGTGTAGCCGCGCGCCTCGAAGGTAGCGCGGAGTCCTCCCGAAGGAAAGCTCGACGCGTCCGGTTCGCCTTTTATGAGCTCCTTTCCCGAAAATTCCATGATGACGCTTCCCTCGTTTTTCAGCGCGAGGAAAGAATCGTGTTTTTCCGCGGTGATGCCCGTCATCGGCTGGAACCAGTGCGTGAAATGCGTGGCGCCCTTTTCGATCGCCCAGTCTTTCATCGCGTTTGCAACCACCATAGCCACGTGCGGCTCCAGCGGCGTGCCCTCGTCGATGGTATGGCGCATCGCCTTATAGGTTTCCTTAGGCAGTTTTGCGCGCATCACTTCGTCGTTAAAGACGTTTTCCGCAAAAATTTCGGGAATTTTCATTTACGTTCTCCTCTGTATAATATCTTTCAGTATACCGTTTTTTCGGCTATTTGTCAATTTATATGCCCTTTCAAGGCGAGTTTTTCCGCCAGAATTTCCGCCGCTGCGGCGCATATCTCCGCGCACGGGCGCTTTTTATAATACTCCGCCGTCCTCTTTTCGGGCACGGGACTTTCCTTGCCCTTTACACCGATCAACTCGCGGCAAACGATGCTGCCGTTGGCGCCCGCAAATTTTTCCGCCATGTCCTGAATATCGGCATAGACCTCTTTTTTGCTCTGCATATCCTTCGGGTCGGCATATCCGAAAACGCAGCCGTAAACGAAAGTCATGCCGCTGAACGCGCCGCATACTTCCCTGAGTCTGCCGAACCCGCCGCCGAAGGGCGAGACCGCCTTCAAAAGCGATTCCTCGTCCAAACCGACGACGTCGGCAAACGCCAGCGCCACCGATTGCGCACAGTTATAGCCTTTCAAAAAATTTGCCTTTGCCCTTTCGCCTCTTTCCATGATTTTCACTCGAATTTCAATAATTTTCTCAGATAATATACGGGGATTGCCGACCAGCCGTGGCACAAGCTGCCCGCGCCGCCGAAATCCTCCGCGCCCTTTTCCGTTTCCCAAAAGGTCGTCGCGCCCTTATCGAGCATACCGAAATACCGCGTTTTGATGTCCTGCAAGACGTAATCGATGAACTTATTCCCGAAGGAAAGCAACGCGTCGTAATAAAAGGCGCGCATGGACAGCGTTACGTCGATAAGCGTCCGCTCGGAAAGGATTTTTTCTGCGAATTCCTCCCCTTCCAGCCCGACGAGCAGTACAAAAGCGTTGCCGAGGCGGCTGTAATTTTCCCCTTCGGTACTCAGTCGGTAAAGCCCTTTATTTTCGTCGTAAAAGGTCTTTTTAATTGCCGCGAGGGTGCGCGAGCCGTCGAATTTCTCCCCCGTCATCGACGCGTAAACGCGCCGCGCGTACACATACATGCAGTTGAGT
>CASETU010000160.1 GCA_949290895.1 uncultured Bacillota bacterium | reverse complement strand
CAACGCGTCAACGGCCAGCAAAATAATTAAAACAGGATCCATAACTTACCCCTTTTCTTTCGTTTTCATCTATTATACACGCAGAAATTTGTTTTGTCAATTTTTATTCACAGATGTGCCTTTTTTGCGATTTCGTTTTTGATGATCCTGCTCCCGAAAAGCAATGTTCCGAAAAGTATCAAACCGTTGTATATTACGTGAATCAGATACAGCAAAAAATACACGTCTTTGACGAATAGCAAGAAAATTAAAGAAACCACTTCAAAAATCAAATAAAACACAAAAAACGTTGTGATTAAAGCGCTTTTATGTTTCGATATAAGGCTTATCATAGCCAGAACGGAAGTCGTCGCAATCAAAATCGACGGCAAAACATAGTTGAGAAACCACGCACTTTTTGAAATTCGCTCCAACATTAAAAGGAGCGCGATTATCCCTATCAGCTGAAAAAATATCTTTTCAAAAGCGCTGCGGCTGCTCATGATGGTATGCATGATCAAAATCCACATATACAGCACCGACACGAATACTACGGGCGCCCAAAGCATGTGTTTTTCGGTAAAATAATTTATCACAAAACATATCACGCAAACGCATATACTCAAATATAAAAACAGCTTTAGCAAAAAGTTGTTGCCGACCGCACGATTTTTAGACGGATCTCTTTCGAGGTAATAATCGAAAGTCGGCTTTTCTTCCCCTTCCGATTCCAGATAATTATAGCAAAGCGGGCAATAATTTTCGGAAGAATCCACTTCTGCCTTGCAATGTTTACAATATTTCACAGTTTTTTCTCCCAGTAATTGCTCTTAACGGTAACTTTTTCGCCGTGCTGCGTAAGGACGGAAATAAATTCCCTTTCAAATGCGTTTTCCACAAAATTGCGCGTGAACGTGATGTTGATTTTCCCGTCGTAACCGACTGCCGCGACGAGCTGCTTGGAAGTGTGGCTTGCCGATATGGAGAAGTTAACGTCTTTGACGAATTCTTTCAAGTCTTTGGGCAATTCCACAAGCCCCACGTTGCTCAAATCCCCCGACTGCAAATTCTCACCCTGAAAATAATAGCCTATACGCAATACGATGTCCTTTAAAAACAACGGGACGATTTTTAATAAAACGTTTTTCTCCACGCTGACGTTGAAGTGATTGATGCTGTCGAGCACTTTTTCTTCGCACCCGCGCCGCATCTGTTCCACGGCGGAGGCGATACACTGTTCCAGCGTAAAATTTTCCGTAAACTCCCTTTGCACGCGGACGAACAAACTGTAATTGCGTAAAGATTCGCTGTTATTTTTTTTGCGCATATCGACGGGTACGAGGATACATACGTTTTTCTTTTTGGCATTGACGCCCTTCAAATAAGTATTGAAAAACGCGTATAGATATACTCCCGCAAGATATTCCGTCAAAGTCGCGTTGAAGCTTTTTGCCGCGGTTTTGACGTCGGAAAGCGAAAGCGTGGCGGTAACGATTCCGAACCCCTCGTAATCGAAAGCCGTACCGTCGGAATGCGCCAGATTTTTCGGACTTTTTATCTTAACCTTCGCCTTTTTGTAATTGCTTACGTAATTATCCGAGCGCTCCTTATAAGTGTCGGGCGTAGTCTTCGGCTTGATGAGTCCGTCCGCACTCACCTTTTTCCCGAGCAGTAAGAAATATTCAAGCAGTATCTGTTTGAATACTTCCAGCCCGCCGTTCCCGTCCGTGAGCGCATGAAAACAAACGAGCGAGACTTTGTATTCTCGATAATAAACTTTGAAAAGATAGTCGTTATTCGCCTTGAAATCGATCAGCCCGAGATAATTCGGGATTTCCTCTTCCACGCGGAACGGCTTTTTGTTTTCTTCGAGATAATACCAAAAAACGCCCCTCTTCAGCTTCGTCTTGAAGGTAGGCACTCTCGTAAGAATGTTATTGACCGCGGCATTGAGTTTATCAGGAACGATTTTTTCGCTTAAAATCGCAGAAAAACAGAAATTATACGGACGTTTTTCGCTGTAGACCGCGGGAAAAATCTTCGCGGCATTGTCCAGCGGATACCAATTTCTTTTCTTCATTTATTTTCTTTTAATTTTGCGACGAATCCGCATACGAGTTCGGGAATCGTAAATAATTTCGTGCGGCGATGCAATTCGTGCTCTTCTTTACTGCGTCCGCCGAGCAGAGATTTTTTCTCCACCGTACTGTCGGAAACATGAAAAAGCGCACACGCCTGCAAGCCCAGGATTTTCGACGCGTTAAAGGTCGCCGCCGTTTCCATTTCCAACACGTCGGCGCCGTAAGAGAGAAATTCTTCGATATGGAAAAACTGCGCGACGATCGTGTCGATGCTGAACACGTTTGCGTATTGAAACGCAGTATTTTTCGCCGAAAGATACTCGGCGAGCGCGCCTTGCAATTCTTCGTCGGGATAAAACTTTTTACCGAAAGCCGAATCGCTATCTTTAAGCGCCCCCAAAGTAAAATACCTTGTCGCGCCGTCACCGCAGACGGAACAGCGCGGCAAAACGATATCTCCTATGGAAAATTCCTCTCTGATAGCCCCGACCGTGCCCGTAAAAATAAGCTTTTTGCAGTTGGAATAAGCGAGCGCGCAGACGACTTCGCATACGTTACACGCACCGACCTGAAAGGCGACGAACGTAAACTTCACACCGTCTTTTTCTATTCTGTAGGTCGGGAAAAAACCGTCGGAAAGCTGCGTTACGCGCGCGCCGACGTTTTCATAATCGGCGGCGGCGTTGATGGGCGAAATAACGGCGATCTCTTCCACTTCGTCCCCGCCTATTTTCAGGCGATTCCTGCACACGTCGTCTTCCGAAATCCCGTATTTTTTATAACATTCGGTAAAATCGCTTTTATTCATATATTCTCCGATTACGTTATGTATATACCCGCCGTTTGTTTTTTAGGCTCGTAAGTACAATGCAGACCGAGTTTTTTAAACACCTTTTCGTCCACATAAGAAAGCATTACTGTGGAATGAAGTTCGCAATTCTTCAGTTCCGAAACCTTTTCCAACGCCTTTTTCACGTTATTGTCCGTCGTGGCGCAAATTGCCAGCGCGATGAGCACTTCGTCTGTATGAAGCCGCGGATTCACGCTCCCCATCTGCTTGGTTTTAAGCTCTTGTATCGGCTCGATAACGGTGGGCGAAAGCAATTTTACATCGTCGTCAATCCCTGCAAGCGTTTTTAACGCGTTCAGCAAACACGCAGAACTCGCCCCGAGCAAATCGCCCGTTTTTCCCGTAACGATCCTGCCGTCGTTGAGTTCTATCGCCACGGCGGGATTTCCGTCGGTCACGGCGGACTTTTTCAACGCGGCGGGAACGACCTTGCGGCTTTCGGGCGTGAGGTTCAATTTACTCATTAAAAGTTCAATCTTGCCGACGACTTCCTTGCCGACTCTTCCCTTTCTGACGTCGCAAAGCGCAGTATAATATCTGCGAATCACTTCCGCTTTAGACGCCTCCTGGCACGCTTCGTCGTCGATAATGCAGTTTCCCGCCATATTTACGCCCATATCGGTAGGAGATTTATACGGCGATTTTCCCATGATCTTTTCAAAAATCGCATTGAGAACGGGGAAAATCTCCACGTCGCGGTTATAGTTGACGGTCGCTTTTCCGTACGCCTCAAGGTGGAACGGGTCGATCATGTTAACGTCGTTCAAATCGGCGGTCGCCGCCTCATAAGCGACGTTCACGGGGTGCGAAAGCGGCAGGTTCCAAATGGGAAAAGTTTCGTATTTTGCATATCCCGCTTTGACGCCGCGGATATATTCGTGATAAAGCTGGCTCAAGCACGTCGCCATCTTGCCGCTGCCCGGGCCCGGCGCCGTGACGACCACGAGTTTCCGCGTCGTGGGAACATACTCGTTCTTGCCGTAACCGCGGTCGCTGACGATGAGCGGCACTTCCGAAGGATACCCTTCTATCGCATAATGTTTATAAACGGGGATACCGTACATTTCGAGTTTCTTGATAAAACCGACGGCCTGCGGCTGATTGTTGAACATCGTCATCACGACGCTGCCGACATACAATCCGCGAGAACGGAAAACGTCGATGAGCCGCAACACGTCGGAATGATAGGTAATGCCTATATCGCTTCGATACTTGTTGTTTTCAATGTCCACGGCACTGATGACGATCAATATTTCCGCTTCGTCTTTGAGTTTGCTGAGCATCTTCAGCTTGCTGTCGGGTTCAAATCCCGGCAACACGCGGGAAGCATGGTAATCGTCAAAGAGCTTTCCGCCGAATTCGAGATAGAGCTTTCCGCCGAAAGAATTGATTCTTTCAATAATCCGCTTCGACTGCATCTGCAAGTATTTCTGATTGTCAAACCCGATTTTATCCATAGTACGCCCCACCGAATGAATTTATTTTTCCAAAATATTGTTTTTTTCAAGAACTTCCAAAAATGCTTTTACGTCTTTTGCAGCCGTCGCTTCGTCCACTTCATATTCTTCCAAAAGCGCGGCAACCAAAGATTTTTCATCGGTTTCTTTACCGAGCCGATCCCATAAAAAGCGACCCGTTTCATTCAACGTGATATATCCGTTGAATTCTTTGACCGCTTTCCCCGTGGCGACCACGATATCCGTTTCCCCCACCTTTCTCGCGACGAAATCTTTCTTTACTTTCATATTTTTTCTCCCTTAATGTTCATTTTATTATAGGAAACGCGCGCCGCCTCCTCGCTGATGTTGCAGGCGAGCCGATAAAACGGCACGGTTTTCAAAAGTTCGTCGAAAAGTCCAAGAAGTTTCAGCATCGATTCCCCGTCGCCGCCCCTCAAAGACTGATTCATCAGCACACGGATATAATCTGCCGAAGGCGCAATGCGTTCGATTCGGTTTATCTCGCCGCGCGTCAGCTCGCATATCCCGCAAAGTTTTGCCCGCGCGTTCGTGGAAAGATTATGCTTTCCGTTCCACGGCGTACCGTAAACATAAAACGCACCGTCTACTTTACGGATGATCGGCTTATCGTCGTTTATCATGACGGCTCGCTCACCGAGTACCTTACGCCAAAGCGACGCGTGCGTGGACTTACCCGTTCCGCTGGGAGCGGTAAAAAGATACGCGTTTCCGTCCACGGCGATCGCCGAGGCGTGAAACAAAAAACCGTCATAGTCGGAAAGAATCTTTTCGCAAAGCTTTCTGTAAACCGCTAAACTTTCTAAATAGCGATCGTCGAATTCCGGCGCGTTTTCCTTTTCCGCAGCTATATCGCGTTCCGTCGTCACAATATCGAAATTTTTTTCATCGTCCGAACGGTAGTTTTCGCAAAGTCGATGTGTATAAGGATAAACCGTTTGCAAAGAAAACGTCAGCCCGGCAATTTTATACTGTCCTGTCATACTTATTTTATTTTATCAAATAATCGGTTTATTGTCAATGCGGGGAGCGTTTTATTTGATTTATTTTCGCCGTTGTTATATAATAAGCCCATGAAAAAATTATGTGCCTTTGCGTTGTGTCTTTCAATGCTCTCCGCGGTCGGGTGCAACGCACCAACTTATATGACGAAAACTTTTTCCGAAATGTACCTCGGCGCGCCGTTAAGCGTCGTTTTAGACGTACATGACAAGAGCAAGGCGCAATACTCAGCCCTTTTTGAAGGCGTTCGTTCGGTATTCAGCGAATTAGATAACCTGCTCGACGCGCAAAATCCCGATTCTGACGTATATAAATTCAATAACTTAAAAGCGGGAGAATCTGTTACCATCGATCCCGTTACCGCGGAAATCCTCTCTTACGCGTTAAAAATCACCGAATTGAGCGGCGGCGCTTATGATATAGCATCCTATCCTTTAGTGGATTTATGGGGCTTTTCCCCCGATAAATACGATAACGAAGATTACGAATTTTCTCCTCCGACCGACGAGGAAATCGAAGCGGTTTTGCCCCTTTGTTCCTCCAACAACATCCTTTTAGAAGAAACCACTTTGACAAAACTCAATTACGACGGTGTTAAAATAGACCTCGGCGGCATTGCAAAAGGGTATGCGATACAAAAAGCAGCGGAATATCTGCGAGAAAAAGGCGTTTACAACGGTTATATCAGTGCGGGAACGAGCAGTATCGCTCTTTTAAAATACAATGAAAATGCAGAATGGTCATTTAGCGTGAACCACCCCCGCAAAAACGGCTTACTGCTCACTTTTCCCGCGAGCGACATTTACGTTTCCACGAGCGGCGATTACGAACGGCAATATATTTACGACGGCGTAACTTATTCTCACATCATCGATCCGAATACAGGAAAACCGATTGCAAACGGCACGATGTCCGTGACGGTACTCGGCGAAAACTCCGCGTACTGCGACGCGCTTTCCACTGCGCTTTGCGTGCTCGGTGCAGAAAGCGCTAAATCTTTTACGCAAGCATACCTCAATGAATATAAAGTATTTATCGCGTATGAAACAGACGGAAAAAAATACCTTTGTTCCAACACGGCAAGAGAAAACTTCACATTAAACGACGACAGCTTTATCTTTGTTGACTAACTTTTAATATAAAGTTCATCGCTTTTCCTTTAACATTTTTTACAATAATCATCCACGTGCAAAGCACGTGGTTTTTATTTTTCGGGCATAGCCCTTATTCACTGGCGTAACGCAAATGCGTTTTTTAGT
>CASETU010000159.1 GCA_949290895.1 uncultured Bacillota bacterium | reverse complement strand
GGAGACGGTTATGAGAATATGTTGCGTTAAGCCGCCCAAAGCGGTAAGAAAGATACTCAGGCTCATTTTCAGAAACAGGATCAGAAAGGAAAAAACGAAAGCGGCTGAAAACAAACAGCCGCTTTAATGTTTTTCGCTAAAAATAAGCCGCGCGAAGGGCGGGAAACAAGCTTTTCATAACGCAAAAAAGCGGTTACGCAAAACGCAACCGCCTTATGTCCGTATTATGGAATTCAGGCTCTTTCGACCTTGCCGCTTTTAAGGCAACGCGCGCAGACGTATTCCGAAGAAACGGTGCCGTCGTCATGTTTTACTTTAACTTTCTGCAAATTCGCGTTGTACTGACGCGGGGTCTTGCGGTTGGAATGGCTGACCAGATTTCCGGAAAGTTTACCCTTATTGCAAACGCTGCATACTTTTGACATATCTATATTTCCTCCGTTTGGATCACTTTATAAAATCAGCATTACTACATTAGCATAAATTGTAAAAAAAAGCAAGAGAAAATCGACTAAAAAGCCAAAAAAATTTGCCTTGTTTCAAAAAAAGAGAATAAATTTAAGGAATATTGTTGCAAATATCCGATAAATATTGTAGAATTAGAATAAGTAAAAGAAGGGACGGTTTTTTCATGTCTGTCAATACTAACAACATTTACGGAGAAATCAGCATAACGGACGACGCGATTGCCAACTTTGTATATTATACATCGCTGGAGTGTTACGGCATCGTCGAACTCGTGCCGTATAGCATACTCGATTCCGTAACCGCCCTGTTTACGCGCAAAAACACGGTCAAGGGCGTCAGGATCAGAACGAACGGAGATCGGATTTTCATCGACATTCATGTCATCGTGAAACACGGCGTATCTATAAAAGCCGTGGCGGAATCGCTCAAAGAATTCGTCAAATATCGGGTGGAGAGATTTACCGGCATGCTGGTGGACACCGTAAACGTGAATATCAAAGGCGTAAAACTTTAAGGGCATAAAAACGCGGTTTGCCGATTGGGGGGCTGACGGCGTTATTTTGGTGCCTAAAAACAAATCAAACTGAACTTAACGAAGAGGTATATAATGCAGAAATCATTTAACGGAGCTATGCTGAAAAGCATGATCATCACCGCGGCAAAGCTCCTCGAAATAAACAGGGCGACCATCGACTCGCTCAACGTATTCCCCGTACCGGACGGCGATACGGGTACGAATATGTCGCTTACTTTACAATCGGCGGTAAAAGAACTTTTAAGCTGTAACAGCAACAGCATTTACGACGTGGCGGAAGCCGTTTCCAAAGGCGCGCTCAGGGGCGCGAGAGGAAATTCGGGCGTCATACTTTCCCAGGTGTTAAGGGGTTTTTGCAACACGGTAAAGGAAGCGCAGAGCGTGGATATCAAACTGTTTGCCTCTGCGGTGCAAAACGGCGCGAAAGTCGCCTACGGCGCAGTCAGTAAGCCGAAGGAAGGCACCATGCTGACCGTGGCGCGCGAAGTTGGCGAATACGCCTGGTCGATGCGCGGTAAGTTCAAGGATTTTGAAACGTTCCTGCCCGAGCTCATCAAAAAGGGCGAGGAAACGGTGGAAAAAACGCCGGAACTCTTGCCCGTTTTGAAAAAGGCAGGCGTTGTGGACGCGGGCGGCAAGGGACTGATGTGCCTTTACGAAGGCATGTACAAGGCGCTGATCGGCGAGGAAGTCGGCGGCAATATCTCCGTCAACGAACCCAAAGCCAACGAAACGCTGATGGACCATGCGGACATCATGAACCTCGGCGTCATCGAGTTTGCGTACTGCACGGAATTTTTTATCATCAACATCAATAAAAAGACCACGCTCGCCGATATCGAAAAGCTGCGCGAAAAGCTGATGGCTATGGGCGACTGCGTGATCGTCATCGGGGATTTGGAACTCGTCAAGGTGCACGTGCACACGAATAAGCCCGGCGTCGCGCTTTCTTACGCGCTGGAGCTCGGCGAACTCGATAAAGTCAAAATCGAAAACATGCTCGAACAGAACCGCGAGCTGAAAAAGAAATACGAAGCGGAAAAGAAGGATATGGCGATGCTCGCCGTCTCGGTGGGCGAAGGCATTTCGGATATCTTCCGCGACCTCACGGTCGATGGAATCATCGAAGGCGGTCAATCGATGAACCCGAGCGCGTCCAGCATTGCGGACGCGGCGCAGCGCATCAATGCCGATACCATCTTCGTTTTGCCCAACAACAAGAATATCATTCTGGCGGCGGAACAGGCGAAATCCCTTGTCGAAGGCAAGAATATTCACGTAATCCCCACCAAAAACATACCGCAGGGATTTTCCGCGGCGCTTGCGTTCAATCCGGAAGTCAGTGCGGAAGAAAACAAGGCGAATATGATTCACGCCCTCGACAACGTGACGGCGGGTCAGGTTACTTATGCGGTCAGAACGACCAAAATCGACGGTTTTTTGTTGAAAGAAGGCGACATTATCGGTCTCGACAACAAGAAGATACTCGCCAAAGGCGACAGCGTGGATAAAGTGGTCAAGGACCTCGTGGCAAGGCTCAAGAGCATGTCGGACGAAATCATCACGCTTTACTACGGAGAGGACGTCAAGGAAGAGGACGCGGCGCAGTTGCAGGCGGAATTGCAAGAGATTTATCCCGATTGCGACGTGGAAATCAATTACGGAGGTCAGCCGATTTATTATTATTTAATCGCGCTGGAATAACAAAGAAAACAAAAGGGAAACTGCGGTTTCCCTTTTTTGATAAGAGGGCGAATCATATTATTAAGTGCAACGGTAAATATATTATGAAGTGCCGCACTCGGTTTGACGATTCACCGAAAGGAGCAAAATGGAACTGACGCGCATCAAGGGCATCAACGAAAAACGGGAAAAGGACTTTGCGAAACTCGGCGTTTACAGAGCGGAGGATCTCGTCAAGCTTTTTCCGCGCGCCTATCTCGATTTGCGGCAGGTAACGCTTTTAAAAAACTGTTACCACAACGACGTGGTGCTTACCGTCGGCAAGGTGATGAACGTACCCCCGCCGCTGATGTCCGCACGGCACGTCAAATACGTAAAGGTGTATTGCACGCAATACGGAGAACCATTCACCGCGATTTGGTTCAATCAGCCTTACGTCCTTTCTAAACTCAAGGAAGACGAGGAATACCTCTTTTACGGGCGCGTGCAGAATAAGTTCGGGCAGGTCAGCCTCGTCAATCCGTCTTTCGAGCCGCTCGAACAGAATTTCCGTCTGAAGGGGATCGTGCCGCAGTACCCGCTGAAAGGAAATCTATCGCAAAAGGTGGTGCGCGACAGCGTGAAAACCGCTTGCCGCCTTGCGCCGCCGAAGAGCATAATCCCCTTTGAATTGCAGAGAAAATACGAACTTTCCGATTTGCGGGAAAGCTATGAAAAGGTGCATAATCCCGAAAGTTTTAAAGAAAAAAGCAAGGCGTCCGACCGCATCGCTACGGAGGAATATTTCGCTTTGATTTCGGCTTTCAGGATAATCAAGGGCAGCGCGGAGCAGGTGCGAATCCACCGCTATTCTTGCACCGATAAGGAGCTTTTGGAATTCGTCGCGCGCTTTCCGTTCCGCTTTACGGAGGGGCAAAAAAGCGCCGTTAACGAAATTTTTGCCGATATGAAAGGCGAAAAGGTGATGAACCGCCTTTTGCAGGGGGACGTCGGCAGCGGTAAGACGGCGGTGGGGCTTTCCGCCATGTTCATCGCGGTGAAAAGCGGTTATCAGACTGCGATGCTCGCGCCCACAGAAGTGCTCGCGCGGCAAAACTACCAACTTGCAAAGCGGTATTTTCCCGATTACAACGTCGACATTTTGACAGGCTCGCTTTCCGCAAAGGAAAAACGGCTGGCAAAGGAGCGCGCGGCGGCGGGCGAAACGGATATTCTCGTCGGCACACACGCCTTGTTGCAAGGGGACGTTCGTTTCAAAAAGTTGAGCTTTTGTCTTTGCGACGAGCAGCATCGTTTCGGCGTGGCGCAGAGGAGTTCTTTGAGCGATAAGGGCGTGTGTCCCGACGTGCTGGTCATGAGCGCGACGCCCATTCCGCGCACGCTGTCGCTGATATTTTACGGCGATTTGGATATTTCCACCATACAGGGCAAGCCGACGAACCGCATGGAAGTGCAGACCAACGTCGTGCCCCTCGCAAAGTACGACGATATGCTTGCCTTTATAGAAAAACAGGTGCAGGGCGGCAGGCAGATTTATTTCGTGTGTCCGAAGATAGAAGGCGACGAAGAAGGCTCGCTCATGAGCGTTACCGAGCTTTTTGACGAACTTTCCGCCCGCCTGCCCGCTTTAAGATTTTGTTTGTTGCACGGCAAGCTCAAAGACGCGGAAAAGACGCAAATCATGCAGGACTTTAAGGAGAAAAAGTTCGACTGTCTGGTGAGCACCACCGTCATCGAAGTTGGAGTAGACGTGCCGAACGCGTCCGTCATGGTGATTTATAATGCCGAACGGTTCGGACTTTCGCAGCTGCACCAGCTCCGCGGGCGCGTCGGCAGGTCGGACATCAAAAGCTATTGCTTTTTGCTTTCTTCTGCGGGGGGCGAGTCTTACGAGCGGCTTAAAATTTTGAAAAACAATTCCGACGGGTTTAAAATCGCGGAATACGATTACGAAATGCGCGGCGGGGG
>CASETU010000158.1 GCA_949290895.1 uncultured Bacillota bacterium | reverse complement strand
GTTTCCCTTTTGAATATAAATTTAAGCCGAATAGAAATTCTGGCAATGAATTGAAAGGAGAGAAATTTATATGTCGAAGAAGAAAAAAATCATCATCTTGTCTTGCATGATCGCCTTGCTTGCCGTTACGGCCGTGTTCAATTTTGTCCTTACTGGAATCAACAAGGGCAATAACGACGATACGCCTGTATCCGCTGCCAACTATTTTTCCCAGTACCGTCTGGAAAGAATGACTACGAGAAACGAAGAGCTTTTACAGCTCGATGCCATTATCGAAGCGGCGGAAGACGGTTCTCAGGAAAAGAGCGACGCTCTCACCATGAAGCTCGAACTCACGGAAATCACCGAACAGGAACTTCTTTTGGAAAGCCTCATTAAAGCGCAGGGGTTTGAAGATACCGTCGTGACCATCGGTTTAAGTTCCGATAATATCAACGTTATCGTGAAAACCGACGAACTGACGCAGGTCGACGCCGTTAAAATTTATTCCATCGTCAATGCGGAAGTCGAAACCGCGCCCGAAAATGTAAAAATTATACCGATTTCTTAAAAAAAACACTATGCAAAATGAATAATTTGTGTTAAAATATGTATAGCGATAAAACCGAGGTTTAGTCAATGGCATATTTCAAACACGTTCCCGACGGAAACAAAGGCAAAATCTACTATAACCGCAGTATCGTGAACGGTATAGTTTTACTGGCGATTTCCGAAATAGAAGGCGTGGAAGCCGCAACGGTGGATTCCTTAAAAAAACGCCGCAATAAAAAGAACGCGAAAAAGTCCGTAAAAGTCAAGTTTACCGAAAAGGGAATTTACGTGGATGTATTCGTCAAAATCAATCAGAGCGCGTCTGTTTCGGATATGGCGTTCAAAATTCAGGAAAATATCAAACATAACGTAGAGGCGATGACGGAATACAAACTTTCCAAAATCAACGTCAGGGTCACGGACGTGTTGTTTGACGAAGAACCCGTTTTACAAAATCAACAATAATTTACAGAAATGCCGCAAAAATTTTTGCGGTGTTTCGGCGTTTAAAGGTGTTTTATGAGAAGTACGGCAAGAGAAACCGTTTATAAATATTTATTTGCAAAACTGTTCAACGAAGATACGGACGAAAAATTTTTTCAAACTTTGCTTACCGATAAGGAATTGACCGAAGATGATAAAATCTTTGCGGAAAATTTGAAAAAGACAGTGGAAGATAACGAAGAAGAGATCGTTTCCGCCGTAAGCGAAATCGCAAAGGATTATTCTTATGAGCGCATATATTCTACCGACAAGTGCGCTATTATCATCGGTATCGCAGAGATGAAATATTGTCCCGATATACCGAAAAGCGTGGCGATAGACGAAGCGGTCAAGCTTGTGGCGAAGTATTCCGCGGAAAAAAGCGTTTCCTTCGTGAACGGAATCCTCGCGCAATATTGTGAGAAAAATATCGGAGAGGAGATGTAAATGAGCGCTATAATTATCGACGGAAAACTTGTATCTTCCGAAGAGAAAGATAAAGTAAAAGAACGTGCGGAAGCATTTGAAAAAAAATTCGGCAGAAAGATTTGTCTCGCCGTGATTTTGGCGGGCAACGATCCCGCGTCTCAGGTTTACGTGCGCAATAAGATAAAGGGGTGCGAATATACTTCCATCAAGTCGCTGTCCTTTACATTGCCAGAAACCGTATCGCAGAAAGAAGCGGAAGAATTAGTGATTTCCCTTGCCGACGACGACAATGTCGACGGCATTCTGGTGCAACTTCCTTTGCCGAAAGGGCTGGATGAAAAGCGGTTGCTTTCGCTTATACCGCCCGAAAAAGACGTCGACGGATTTCACCCCGTAAACGTCGGTAAACTCATGCTGGGCGAAAAGACGGTCGTTTCCTGTACGCCTTTCGGCGTTATCCGCTTGCTGGAGCATTACGGCATCGAAATTGCCGGCAAAAACGCCGTTGTCGTCGGCAGGAGCAATATCGTGGGTAAACCCATGGCGATGCTTTTGTTAAGGGAGAATGCGACGGTGACCGTTTGCCACAGCAAAACGAGGAATTTAAAGGAGATTTGCAGCCAAGCCGATATTTTGGTCGCGGCGATCGGAAAAGCGGAATTTATCACGGCAGACATGGTAAAAGACGGTGCTGTCGTTATCGATGTGGGCATTAACCGCGAAGACGGTAAGCTGAAAGGCGACGTGGACTTTGACGGCGTAAAAGAAAAAGCTTCTTTCATCACGCCGGTACCGGGCGGAGTCGGTCCCATGACGATTGCCATGCTTCTTGCAAATACCTGCCTTTGCGCGGAGGAACGCGAAAGTGTCAAAAATCGATAAGAAATACGCGGAATACGCCGCGCTTTTCGAAAGCGAACTGCATAATTATATCAATTCTTTTCACGCTTCGCCTTCGGTGCTGTTTGAGGCGATGAAGTATTCACTCGAGGCCGGAGGAAAGCGTGTTCGTCCCGTTTTATTGCTTGCGGCAAACGAAATGCTTGGCGGAAGCGAAGAAAGCGCTTTGCCTTTCGCCCTTGCCTTGGAAATGATTCACACATATTCGCTGATACACGACGATCTCCCTGCCATGGACGACGACGATTTCAGAAGGGGGAATCCTTCTAACCATAAAAAATTTGGCGAGGGAATGGCGATACTTGCCGGTGACGGTTTACTGAGTCTTGCGATGGAATTGTGTCTTGCAAACATCAAAGACGATAATTCGCTTTCCGCAACGCGTATTTTGTTTGCTGCCGCAGGTGTAAGCGGAATGGTTGCGGGACAAGCTGCAGATTTGCTAAGCGAGAAAAAACAGGAATATTCCGAACGCCAGCTTCTTTATATCATCAAAAACAAAACTTCAAAAATGATCGCCGCTCCGCTCGCCATGGCATCGGCTTTGAACGGCGGGAAATATATGGCTGAGATGAAAAATTTCGGGCGGACGCTCGGATTTTTATTCCAGGTAGTAGACGATATTCTCGACGTGGAAGGCGAGGCGAGCGAAATGGGAAAGACGCTCGGCAAAGACGCGCAGGAGGACAAGCTGACCAGCGTAAAATATTACGGGCTGAAAGGCGCCAAAGAGTATGCTGAAAAACTTTATAACGAGAGCGTTTCTTCGCTTTCGGGCGTAGCAAATTCCGCATATTTGGCAAAGCTTGCTGAAAAAATATACAAAAGAACAAACTAAAATGAGATTAGACGTTTTTTTGTGCGAGAGCGGGAAATTTTCTTCCCGTACAAAAGCGGCTGAGGCGATAAACCGCGGGTTGGTGCTGCTTGACGGAAAAAAAGCAAAAGCTTCGGCAGAAGCGAACGAATACAGTCGCATAGAAATATTAAGCGGCAAAAAATTTGTTTCTAACGGCGGATACAAGCTGGAAAAAGCATTGTCGGACTTCGGCTATGATGCGACGGGGAAAGTGTTTGCCGATATCGGCGCAAGTACGGGCGGGTTTACCGACTGTCTTCTGCAAAGGGGCGCGGCGCGAATATATGCCGTCGACGTCGGAGAAAATTTATTAGATGAAAGCCTGAAATGCGAAAAGGTAGTCGTAATGGATCATACGAATGCGCGTTCGCTGAAGATGTCGTCTTTTCCCGAAGTGTTGGACGGGGCGGTAGTCGATTGCAGTTTTATTTCGCTTCGCTTGATTTTGGACTCCGTCAAGAAAATACTCGAAAACGGAAAAGAGGTTTTCGCCCTTATAAAACCGCAGTTTGAACTTGAGGAGCGCAGGCGGTTTAAAAACGGGATCATAAAAGACGAATCCGTTCGCAAGAAAGTCGTGGAAAAAATATACGATTATTGCATCGATAACGGTTTTGCGGTAACGGATTTTACGTCGGCGCCCGTTGTCGAGGGAAAAAATATCGAATATATCATTCGTTTAAAAAAGGGAGAAAAAGATACGAAAACGCTTAAATACGTTTTGTCTGTATGTATATGAAAAAAGATGATAGTAGGCATTTACACAAATAAAAGCAAGGATGTCGGCGGGATATGGTCTAATAAACTGCATTCTCTATTAAACCGAAAGGGCATCGAATATGTGGATATTTTCGACGGCAATTTTTCCGCCGTCAATCCCGTTAAGGATATGCCGCGGGAAAAATTAGACGTAATCATCGTGCTCGGCGGCGACGGAACGATTTTGGGCTTGACGACCTATGCTTCCGAAAACGATATTCCGATTATCGGAATCAATGCGGGAAAGCTCGGTTTTTTAACGGAGTTTGAAACCTTTGAAATGGAGTCGGCTGTCGAACTTATCAAAAGCGATAAATTAAAGCCCGACGAACGTATCCTTTTGCAAATTGAAATCGGCGAACGTTGTTATTTTGCGTTGAACGACTGCGTTTTGCAAAGGATTTATTCCGAAGAAAATATGGGAAGTCAGGTGATCGGCTTATCCGTTTCGCTCGACGATACGCTGGTCGATAAAATTTCCGGCGACGGCTTGATAATCTCTACGCCCACAGGGTCTACGGCTTATTCGCTGTCTGCGGGCGGACCGATTCTTGCGCCCGGGATAGAGAGTTTTTGCATTACGCCGATAAGCGCGCATTCCCTGCATCACAGGCCGATAATTTACGGTACGGAATCATCTTGCGTGGTCAGGGTGGACGACGGGTATACGGGGATTTTCTGCGACGGGAAATTTATCGGAAAAGTATCTGCAGGGGACAGCGTAAAAATTACGCGTGCAGCGAAAACGGTTAAGTTTTTAAGAAAAAAAGATTCTAACTTTTATAAACGTTTATTATTGAAATTAAACAACGGGAGAGAATAACGAATGACTAAAAAAGACAGACAGAAAGTCGTTTTGGAACTGATCAACGAGTTTGAAATCGATACGCAGGAAGAATTGACGGCAAAGCTGAATGAACGCGGTATCGAAGTTACGCAAGCGACGGTTTCCCGCGACATCAACGAGTTGAATCTCATTAAGATATCGGGGAAAATCAAAAAATATAAATATGCGCAAATCGACATTAAAAACGCGGCGCTTTCCGAAAAAATCGTTTCGCTTTTCAGGGAAATCGTGGTTTCCATTACCTGTTGCAACAATCTCATCGTCGTCAAGACACTGAGCGGCAACGCGAGCGCGGCGGGAATGGTGATCGATAAAATGAATATCCCGCAAGTTCTCGGTTCCATAGCGGGTGACGATACTCTTTTGATCGTCACGAAGAGCAATGCGGACGCTGAAATCATGATCAAAAAATTAAAGGAAATGATGGGCTGATATGCTAAAGTCGTTAAAAATCAAAAACGTCGCGCTTATCGATGAAGCGCAAATCGATTTTTCCGAAGGTCTGAATATTTTATCGGGCGAAACGGGTTCGGGAAAATCGGTCATTATCGATGCGCTCAATTTCGTTTTGGGGGCAAAAGCCGATAAAACGATGATAACTTACGGGGAAAATTCCTGCGCGGTAGTTGCGGAGTTCGATATTTCGGATAATTCCGAAGCGAAAGCCGCAGCGGAGGAAATAGCCGATTGCGAAGAAGACGTTTTGATTATTAACAGAAGGCTTTTTGCGGACGGAAAAGGCGATATAAAGGTAAACGGTACTGCCGTAACGGCGGGAATGCTTAGAAAAATCACCGCGTTTTTGGTGGATATTCACGGGCAGAGCGAACACTTTTATTTGTTAAAAGAAAGCAATCAGCTCGATTTGATCGATAAATTTTGCTCGGAAGAACTTTCCGTTTATAAAACGGAAATGAAAAGCGTGTTTTCCGAGTATAAACATATAACCGATGTTTTGGAAGATTTGGGCGGAGACGAAGGTTCTCGCGCGGTCAGACTGGATATTCTGCGTTTTCAAATCGATGAAATCGAAAAGGCTGAACTGAAAGAAAACGAAGAAGATGAACTGCTTGCGGCGCGAAAAAAACTATTGAATCAGGAAAAGATATTTTCCGCGATCAATAACGCTTCGGACGCTCTGAACGGCGAAGGCGGTGCTTTGGATACTCTGCAAGGGGCTTTACACTCTCTGCGCTCGGTCGCGGCTTTCGGCGGGGAATTCGAATCGCTTTGCGACAGGCTGGACAGTGCGCGGTGCGAAATCGAAGACATCTACGAAACGTTGGGGGATTTGAGTTCGGAAGATTTTGACGAGCACAGCTTGGAAGAAATAGAAGATCGTCTGGAGCTCATAAAAAAACTGAAGAATAAATACGGCGGCAGTATAGAAGCTGTTTTTGCGTATCTTGAAAAAAGCAAGGCGGAATTCGATAAACTTACGCATTCCGATGAACTTTCCGTCGAATATAAAAAGCAAAAAGAAAAACTCGAAGTCGAACTTTATGCCTTATATAAAAAAATCAGCGCTTTAAGAAGAAAAATCGCCGAAGAATTTTCGCAAAATGTCGTTTCCGAATTGAGTGAGCTCGGCATGGGGAAAGCGAGATTCAGTATAGAATTTGCCGCTCTTCCCGAAAAAGAAGAGTGTACATATAATTCCGTAGGCTTGGACAAACTTGAGTTTATGTTTTCCGCAAACGCCGGCGAACCGTTAAAACCGCTTGCGAAAATTATTAGCGGCGGCGAAATCAGTCGTTTTATGTTGGCTGTCAAGACTGCCGCGAAGGCTCACACCGTTTCTACTTTTGTATTTGACGAAATAGACGCCGGCATCAGCGGTCATATCGCGTCCGTTGTTGCGAAAAAATTCGCGAAAATAGCAAAAAGCGTGCAGGTTCTCGCCATTACGCATCTTCCGCAAATTTCCGCGATGAGCGACAATTCTTTGTTGATTTACAAGACGGAAGAAGAAGGCAGGACGAGAACGCACGTCAATCGTCTCGGCAAAGAAGAAAAAGTAAAAGAATTGACCAGGCTTGTCGGCGGCGACGAAAACAGCCCGGCAGCGCTCGAACACGCGAAAAACATGTTAAAACAAGCTGAAGAATATAAAAATAATCTTAAAATTTCATAGCGCAACAGTCCTGAAAATGTATTTTTCGGGACTTGTTTT
>CASETU010000157.1 GCA_949290895.1 uncultured Bacillota bacterium | reverse complement strand
TTCGATGATCTTCAAAAGCGCCTGCTGCACGCCCTCGCCCGAAACGTCGCGGGTGATGGAAACGTTTTCGCTCTTGCGGGCGATCTTATCGATTTCGTCGATGTACACGATACCGCGCTGCGCGCGCTCCACGTCGTAATCGGCGTTCTGAATGAGCTTGAGCAAAATATTTTCCACGTCCTCGCCGACGTAACCCGCCTCGGTGAGGGTGGTCGCGTCCGCAACGGCGAACGGTACGTCCAAAATCTTGGCGAGCGTACGCGCCAAAAGCGTTTTACCGCTGCCCGTAGGTCCTAAAAGCAGGACGTTGCTCTTTTCCAGCTCCACGCCGTCCTGATTGTCGGGCGCGGCGTTGATGCGCTTATAATGGTTGTAAACGGCGACGGACAGCACGCGTTTGGCGCGGTCTTGACCGATGATATAATCGTCCAGACGTTCCTTGATTTCGGCGGGTTTGAGCAGTTTGACCTGCGCACCCGTTTTCGTCCTCGCGCGGGCGTCTAAAATCTGTTCGCGGCAGCTTTCCACGCATTCGTCGCAAATGCAGATGCCGTTGGGACCGACGATCAGTTCCCTGACCTTTTCCTTCGGCCTGCCGCAGAACGAACAATAACTTTCCTTTTCTTTCATTGAATTCTCCTCTTCGGCGGAAAGTTACGGACGTTTATAGAAAATTTCGTCAACCAGCCCGTACTCCTTGGCCTCCTCCGCCGATAAGTAATTGTCCCTGTCGGTGTCCCGTTCGATGACTTCGTAGGGCTTTCCCGTGTTTTGAGACAATATGGTGTTTAATTTCTTTTTTGTTTTCAGGATATGGTCCGCCATGATCTTGATGTCGCTCGCCTGCCCCTGCGCGCCGCCCAAAGGCTGATGAATCATGACCTCGCTGTTGGGCAGAGCGAAACGCTTGCCCTTCGTGCCGCTGGAAAGCAGGAACGCGCCCATGCTGGCGGCAAGCCCGATGCAGATAGTCTGCACGTCGCACTTGATATAATTCATGGTGTCGTAGATGGCGAGCCCCGCCGAAACGCTGCCGCCCGGCGAATTGATATAAAGGCAGATATCCTTTCCGGGGTCTTTCCCTTCGAGATAAATGAGTTCGGCAACCACCGTGTCGGCGACGGCGTCGTTGATCTCGCCCGTCAAAAATATGATCCTGTCCTCTAAAAGCCGCGAATAAATATCGTAACTTCTTTCGCCTTTGCCTGTCTGTTCCACTACGTAAGGAATCACGGTGTTTCTTTCCATTTTTTACCCCTCGGAAAAATTTTTATTCTATCGTGTTTGCGTTTTTCAAAAAGTCGAAGAGTTTTTCGATGACGATCTCGTTTTTGAGATAATCGAGTCTGCTTTCGTTTTCCTTCTTGTAATCTTCAACGCTCTTTTCCTGCGCCGCCGCGTTTTCCGCTATCTTCTTTTCGACGTCTTCGTCGGTAGCCTCGATCTTTTCTTCGGAAATGATCTTTTCGATGACGAGCTGCTGCTTGACGATTTCCGCCGCCTGCGGACGGTAGCCTTTCTTATAATCTTCCATACTCATTTTGGAGTACTTGAGATAATCTTCGAGGCGCAGTCCCTGATACATCAGCCTGTATTCCATTTCCTGCACCATTCTCTCCACCTGATTGTCGATAAGAGCGTCGGGAACTTCCGTTTCCGCCTTGTCGGTGATGGTCTTGATGATGTTGTCTTCAAGCTCCCTTTCGGCGCGCTTGTCGTTGTTTTCCTGCATGCGTTTTCTCGTTTCCGCCTTGAACGCTTCGACGCTTTCCGCGCCGTCGGCGTCCTTCACGAATTCGTCGGTGATCTCGGGAAGTTCCTTCTTCTTGATCTCATGCAAAACGATGTGGAACACCGCGTCCTTGCCCTTGAGGTTTTCCGCATGATATTCTTCGGGGAACTTGACGGAAATGTCCTTTTCCTCGCCGACGTTCATGCCGACAACCTGCTCTTCGAATCCGGGAATGAAGGTGTTGCTGCCGAGTTCAAGATTCTGCTTTTCCGCCGTGCCGCCGTCGAACTTGACGCCGTCCACGCTGCCGCTGTAATCGATGACGACGGTATCGCCGTTTTCCGCCGCCCTGCCTTCCACCGCAACGAGGCGGGAATTTCTTTCCTGCAGGCGGGTGAGCGCGGCATCCACGTCTTCATCCTTAACATTATACTCAACTTTTTTGAACTTTATACCCTTGTATTCGCCCAGCTTGACTTCCGGCTTTACGGGAACGACCGCCACGAAGGTGATGCCGTCGTCGCTGACGTTGTCGACGTCCAGCGAGGGCTGTGCGACCGCCTCGATGGAGGGCTCTTTATCGAGCACTTCGTAATAATATTTCGGGAACGCGCCGTTGACCGCCTCTTCGAAGAACAGTCCCTTGCCGTACGCGCTTTCCAACACTTTCATGGGAACGTGACCCTTTCTGAACCCGGGCACGGAATATCTGCCCTTGGTCTTGTTATACGCCTGCACCTGCGCGTCG
>CASETU010000156.1 GCA_949290895.1 uncultured Bacillota bacterium | reverse complement strand
TACCGTTTCCTGCATATATCGCACCTCCGTTTAAAGAAAATATATGCCCTCCGTCAAACGAAAATGCCCCGCAGGAAAAAAACGCCGGTTGCATTGCGAAAACTTTTTTAACAAAGCGCGGCGCACGGCAATTTTCCCTTTTTCCGCCGATACGCTCTGCCGAGACCTACCTGATTTTCCGCCGTTTTTTCTTTTTGCCGCACACACGAAAAAAAACGCCCGCAGGCGTTTTTTAAGTATTTTACGAATCGAGTTTCATGTCGCCGTATTTTATCCAGCCTTTTTTGCGGAAAAGCTCGGTCACGCCCAGCCCTATCGCCGCGGGGAGAATGAAGAACAACAACGCAATGCCGAATCCCAGCAGGACGCCGTTGAGCCCCTGACCCATCGACGAGGAAATCGTGGAAAATACGCCCACGAGCCCGCTCGTGCCCATGCCGCCGCCCGTCGCGTCGCAATATAAAGAGAAAACGCAGGTGGAAAGCGGACCGCATATCGCGCTGGATATGATTTGCGGAACCATGATGATCGGCTTTTTCATGATGTTGGGGATTTGTAGCATGCTTGTGCCGATACCCTGAGAAATGAGTCCGCCGACACCGTTTTCACGGAAAGACGACACTGCGAACCCCACCATGTGGCAGGCACAGCCGACCGCAGCCGCACCGCCCGCGAGCAGCATGGCGTTGACCTGTTCCGCCGTGGCGGTTCCGCCCGTCAGAACGGGAGACGCGACAGCCACCCAAATCGCCGCGCTGGACGTGGGCATGGTCAGCAAGATACCCATGATGACGGAAATGACGATACCCATGACGAAAGGCGTGGCGTTGGTCGCTATGGCGATGAGAACGCCCAGCTGATTGATGACCCATATAAAGGGATACGCGACGTAGATAGCCCCCATGGCGAGAACCATCATGCCGAGAGGTATTAAAATGATATCGAGTTTTGTCTTTCCCGCGTAAAGCGAGGCGATCTCTATCGTGAACATCGTCACGACATAACTGCCGATAGGATTGCCCGGAGCGCCAAATTTTATATACGAGGCACTGCTTCCGTTCAGTTCAAAAAGAAACGACAAATTTCCCTGTATAATTTCCAAAGCAAACGCGCCGACAAAACCCGCGACCGCCGCGGAAAACACGATGAGTTTGTTTTTATTCAACGCGTGCGCGATGCCCACGCCGATACCCACGCCCATGAGCGATTTTGCGATATTTGCCAACGTGAGAACCATTTTCGCGAAAGCGTTGTCGCCCAGCCAGCCGCCGATCTGCGCCAAAATCGTGCCCGCGATCAGCGTGACGAAAAGTCCCTGCGCCATACCGGAAAACGCCGTGATAAAGTAACGTTTCGGCAAAGTCTTAAAATACGTTTTTACCGCTTCTTTCGCTTTTTCCCGACCGCTTTTCGCGCTATCGGTCGCCGTTTTGGCATTGTCCGCGCTTTCGGGCGCGGCTGTTAGTTCTTTTTCGTCGCTTAATTTCTCGTCCATCACAATATAATCTCCGTTAATTTATTGTCCACCATATCGCACGAAGTGAGATAATAGTCGATCCCGTTTTTCTTTACCAGTTTATCGCCGCGCGATTCCTTGCCGTGCAAGTGCCCGTAAACCACGGCGTCCACCTTATTTTCTTCAAACATATCGGTAAAAAGCGAGTTTTCCCGACGCACATTGAAAGGCGGATAATGCACCAGCGCCACAAGCTTGTCCCCCTCTTCGCGCAGCTTTTTCGCGCAATGAAAGGAAAGGCGCAGCCGCTCAGCTTCCCGCAGAAATATCTTTTCGTCCGCCTCGTCGAAATCGGGCGAGCCCGGCACGCACCACGCGCGCGACCCGCAGAAAACGACGTTTTCTATCTTCATAGAATCGTTTTGCAGCGCGTACATGTTTTCAGGCAACGCGGCGCGGATCTTGCCGATACCGTGCCACCAGTAATCGTGATTGCCGCGTATCAGTATTTTCTTGCCTTTGAGCGGCGCTACGACGGATAAATCCTTGAGGGCGTTTTCCAGCGTCATCGCCCAGCTGATGTCGCCGCAAATCAACACGACGTCGCCGTCTTCCACCTTAGTTTTCCAATCCGCAACGATTTTTTCCACGTATCCGACCCAGTTCGCGCCGAATACGTCCATCGGCTTTTCCCCCGTGGTGGAAAGGTGAAGATCGCTGATCGCCCAAATTTTCATCGCCGCTCCCGCTTGAATTTTTATTTATTTTAACATAAGTTTCTTTGTTTTTGCAAGGAATTTGCCGCGATTTTCCGTTTTTGCCGAAAGTAAACGCATAAAACCGTCTTTATTTTTTTGCTCCCGCTTTTGAAATCGATAAGGCAAACCGCCCTACGCAAAAAAAGACCGCGCATGGCGGTCTTTTTTTCAAGCGATATCGCTTTTGTAAACGCCGCAGCTTTGCGGCAAACAAATTTCGGTCACTGCGGGAATACGGGGAGTTCGAAGAACCCCGCGCAGACTTCCTGCGTGTATTCCTGGCACGGCGGGATAGCCGAATAACCGTAAGACGGAACCAGCAGTTCCACGTCCATCACGACTTTCAGAATGATCGTCACGCAAGCGTCGACGGTAAACTGATTCGTGTTCGTATACGCGCCCTTGGTGGACACCAGCGAAACAACCGCTTCCACCGTGTACGGCATGATGCTGGGCGACGGGATATTCAGGATAACGTCCTGCGTGATGGTCACGTAAGACGTCGCCGCACCTTCCACGCCGTTCGCGTCCGTATACGCGACGGAAACCGGAATGGTGATATCCGCTTTCACTCTCGACGCCCTGTCGCGTTCGGTCAGCGGCTCGACGACGAGGTTGGAAATCTCACCGACCGAAGTCGTGCTTTTCGCGCTGACAAAGGTGAGCGGATATGTAGGAGACTGCGGATTCAGGTTGGAGATGTTGAGAACAAGCCCCATTTCCTGCGTCTGACGCATACACGCGTCGAAAACTTTTTTTGCCTGTATGCAGACCTTTTCGCAAAGTCCGTTCAGC
>CASETU010000155.1 GCA_949290895.1 uncultured Bacillota bacterium | reverse complement strand
ACAAATAAATACTCCGATTCTTTGCATTTTTTCCGATTTCCTTTATTTATTATACTTTCTGTATGCCGATACCAAAAGTTGCTGCGGGATAAATTCGTCTACGATAGGCGGGATATCCTCCGCTTTCATGCCGTTGCCGCCGATCGCGCGCTTGACCGTATCCCTTACCGCTTCGACCACTCCCGCAGGCGCTACGCCGCGCGGACAACGCTCTACGCAAGCCATGCAGGAAAGGCAGTTCCATATCGCCTTCGAGGCGAGCAGTTTATCTATCTTGCCCTTTTCCAGATACATCACGAACTGGTGCGGCTTGATGTCCATATCCTTATACGCGGGACAGCGACCGGAACATTTTCCGCATTTCATGCATTTTTTCGGGTCGGTTCCGCTCAGCCGCGTCATGTTTTCGATTTGATTTTCCTTAGTCATTTTTTACCCCCAGGGCTTCAGATAGAAGTTCGGTAAAATATACGACGGGCAACGCGCCATCGGAATTCTTCTGCAAATTATATAAGCAGAGCGGGCAGGCGGTGACGATTTCCTCTGCGCCCTTTTCCTTTGCGCTTTCCAAAATCATATTGCAACGCCTCTTTGTAAGTTCCTTATTTTTCAAAGCAACGTAAGCGCCGCAGCATTCGTTGCGGAACGGATACGTTACGGGCGTACCGCCTATCGCGCGGATAAAGTCCTCGATGATTGTGGGATTTTCGGGGTTATCGAACGCCATTACCTTGTTCGGACGAAGGAGCAGACATCCGTAATACGCCCCCACCTTACGGTTAAGCGGGTTTACGACCTTTTTTGCGATATTATCAAAGCCGACGATGTTTTTCAGCATTTCAATGTAATGCACCACTTCGGTTTCGCCGCAATAAGGCGTATCTAATTTCAAATAATTATTCGCGCGCGCGCGTATATCGGCGTCGTTTGCCATATCGTCGTTCGTACGCTTGATGACGTTGTGGCACGCCGAGCAGAGCGTGAGCAATTTTCCGCCGTGAGACTTCGCGTAATCGAGCGCGCGTACGGCGGAAAGCTTGGTTGCGATCTCGTCTCTCGCCATAGGATAGACGGCACCGCAGCACTGCCAGTTTTCGATTTCTTCCATTTCGACGCCGAGCGCGGCGGCGGAGGCTCTCGCCCAACGGTCGAGTTCCTTCGCCTTCGTCTTCAGCGTACAACCGGGATAATAACAGATCTTCATTTTATTTCCTTCCGATTTCGCTAATCATTCTCTTCCGTGCGGATACGCCATTTCTTCGGGCTTGAACACCTCGTCGAAACGTTCTGCCGTCAAAAATCCCAAAGAAACGCAAGCCTCTTTCAGGCTGATATTTTCCTTATACGCGAGTTTTGCCGTTTTTGCAGCATTTTCATACCCGATATACGGATTGAGCGCCGTGACCAGCATCAAAGAATTATGCAGGTTATGCGCCATCTTCTTTCTGTTCGCCTTGATGCCGCGCACGCAGTTCTTTTCAAAGCTCGTGATTCCGTCGGCAAGCAATCTCACCGACTGCAAGAAATTATAGATCATCACGGGCATGAATACGTTGAGTTCGAAATTCCCCTGCGACGCGCCCATGCCGACCGCGACGTCATTACCGATGACCTGAACGGCGACCATCGTCATTGCCTCGCACTGCGTAGGATTGACCTTTCCCGGCATGATGGAAGAACCCGGCTCGTTTTCGGGAATGAATATCTCCCCAAGCCCGTCACGCGGACCGGACGCCAGCCAGCGGATATCGTTTGCGATCTTCATTAAATTGCACGCGAGCGCTTTGAGCGCGCCGTGCGCAAAGACCATTTCGTCTTTGGAAGAAAGTTCGTGGAATTTATTTTCGGCATCGGTGAAATTAAGTCCCGTCAGTTCGCTGATCTGCCTTGCCGTTTCCTTGCCGAATCCTTTGGGCGAATTGAGCCCCGTTCCGACGGCAGTGCCGCCGATGGCGAGCTGGCTCAACCCCGTCATTGCGAGCGCGATGTGCACTTTATTGCGCTCGATCATATTTCTCCAACCGGAGATTTCCTGCGAAAACGCGATGGGGACCGCGTCCTGCAAATGCGTTCTACCGCTCTTAATCACGCCCTCGTTCTCCTTTTCGAGGCGTTTGAAGGTTTCGATAAGCTTATCCATCGCGGGCAACAGATTTTCCGTAATGGAAATCGCCGCCGCGACGTGCATCGCCGTCGGGAAAGTATCGTTGGAGCTTTGGCTCTTATTGATATCGTCGTTGGGGTGCAGAAGTTTCTTTCCGCACATCTCGTTACCGCGGTTCGCAATGACTTCGTTCGCGTTCATGTTCGATTGCGTACCGCTACCCGTCTGCCATACGACCAACGGGAAATTATCGTTCAATTTACCTTCGATAACTTCGTCGCTCGCCGCGCAGATGACTTTCATCTTCTCTTCCGCAAGATTTCCCATGTTATAGTTTGCGATGGCGGCGGCCTTTTTCAGAATGCCGAACGCATGAATGATTTCGTGCGGCATGGTCTCGGTGCCGATCTTAAAGTTTTCATAGCTCCTTTCGGTCTGCGCGCCCCAGTATTTGTCCGCAGGGACTTTCATCTCGCCCATGGTGTCTTTTTCGATACGATATTCCATTTCTTCACCTCTCAAGTTATTACGCCGCTTTTCGTGCAGCGCACTTTTCTCGCTCCGAAATTATCGATAAACTTTTATCGATTGCTTTAAAATTATAGCAATTTTTTTCCCGATTCACAAGCGTTTAAGACCTGTTTTTCTAAATTTTTTCTTTAAATTTCGATTTTTTTCGACACCGTGAAAATCATTATAATAATTTGAAAATTATTGACATATTTTCGCCCCTGAAAACTTAAAAAAACAAAAGGCGCAACACTTTAGAAATGCCGCGCCGCAAAAAATCAACCTCCTCGTTTTTCATCGATATACGTCGCTTCAAGGTCGGAAACGTGCAGCAATACGGCAAGCGGATATTTACAATACGCTTCGCTGACGGAACCGTCGCCGCCCTTAACGCGGGCATCGAAACCGCCCATGTGCCAGTTGATCGCCATCGCCTCTTCTCTTGTCAATTTTATAAAGCTGTGCGCGATATACACCGATTTTTCGCCGTGCCCGTAAGGCAACGCCTCCTCCCTTGTAAAACAAGGTTTTTTGACCCATTCTCCGTTCTCTTTCACGTTACGGAAATCTTTTTTATAAAAATCGATTTTACACAAATCGTGCAAAAGACTGCAAATCGCCACGCTCTCGTGAGAAACGGTCTTTTCCCATTCCTCGCCGAATTCCGACTGCACGTTTTTCAAAAGTCTTTTATATGTGTTTACACTGTGTTCGCAAAGCCCGCCTTCATAAGAACAATGATAGCGAATGCTCGCCGGAGCGCTGAAAAAATCCGATTTTAGAAGATAATTTTTTAGCTCTTCCGCTCCGTCGCGTTTTATATAGCGACTAAAAATTTCCAAAAATTCGGTTTTAAAATCCGTCATGACAAGTACCCTTTTTTATTAAAATTATAAACCATATCGATTTTCAAGTCAAGCGAGAAAATAAAAACCGATTTATAAAAATAAAAGGGCGAAAAATTCGCCCTTATCTTTCAACTTTTGCATTTTTCCTTTTCAGGAAAAGCGTCGGCGACTTTCGTCGCATGTGAGGCAAGCCTCAAGACCATTGTAGCATTTAAACTTATTTGTTTAAATTGCTCATCATCATGCCCCAGACAAACAGGTCCATATTGTCCAGATCAAAAATGCTGTGATGTTTTCTGACTTCCTTTTTCATAACCTTCACTCCTTCGACGCTTACTGCGTCATGATAGTCTATCATTTCCCCTCGACCATATTTCAAATCAGCTATTTCTTTCTGATTACGCCTACATTATATTACGGTAAATGTCTGTTGTCAAATGTTTTTATAAAAATTTTCAAAAAAATATTATAATTTAACAAACATAACATAAACTGAAAAATTTTAACAATAAGTTGCTAATTTTTTGTTATCTGTAAACGCACTACAATTATATTATATTGCGCAAATTTTAGAAATGTTAATTATTTTCACAAAAAGCAAATATTTTTTATTTAAAACTTCAACAAACTTTT
>CASETU010000154.1 GCA_949290895.1 uncultured Bacillota bacterium | reverse complement strand
GTGCGGATAAAGCGCGTAGTTCTGGAACACCATCGCGATATCCCTGTCTTTCGGCGCAACGTTGTTTTTCAGTTCGCCGTCGATATAAAGTTCGCCGTCCGAAATTTCTTCCAGACCCGCGATCATACGGAGCGTGGTCGATTTACCGCAGCCGGACGGTCCGACGAAGACGATGAATTCTTTATCCTGAATTTCAAGGTTGAAGTCCGAAACGGCGGTAACGCCAGAGGGATAGACCTTGTAAATGTTTTTCAAAGATAAACTTGCCATAGAAATGCTTTTCCTCCAGATACAACTTTTATTTTATGTATTTATTTTACTACATTTGTGAACTTTTTACAATGGGCATAAGTGATAAATATTTTTATAAATTCTGTCAACCTTGCACAAAAGAGAGAGAACGGCAAGCAAAATCCTGCCTTTTTTCCGCTTTTAACGGAACAAAAGCATCATGAGCGATTGCTCGGCGTATATCAGATTTCCCGCCCGCTCGAACGCCACGCTCTTTTCGCCGTACAAAACCGAATCTTCCACTTCCTCGCCGTGTCTGACGGGCAAAACGTGCAGATACTTTGCCGCAGGGCATGCGCCGAGCGCTTCTTCCGTGATTTTATACGCGCCGAGGGCGGGCACGTTTTCCTCGCCGTGTACCGAAGTGACGATATCCGCGTTTTTCAGCGCGGCGGATAAATCATGCACAATCTTCACTTCTCCGAACTGCGATATCTTTTCGAAAAGTTCATCGTCCGGCAAACATTCTTTCGGACAGCAAAGCGTAACTTCCACGCCGCATTTCGCATAAGCGTTCAGCTCCTCCGCGTTCACGCGGCGGCAATCCCCCGCAACCAGCAACTTTACGCCCGAAAGCCGCCCCGCCGTTTCCCACACGGTATAAAGGCTGGCAAGGATCTGACACGGACTCCCCCGCCCGTCCTTCAACGCGATGACGGGCAGTTTTCCGAAGGTCTTGAACTGCGAAATTTCGTCTGCCGTCAGGTTTTTGACGACGATACCGTTGACGCCGTAACGATAAAGCATGTTCGCCGCGTCGAGATAAGTCAGCCCGTTCAAAAAATCGGTGTCGCTCGGGGAAAGATACAGCGTCTTGCCGCCCAAGCGGTTGACGGCGAGCTCGAAGGAAATGCGGATACGCGAGGAACTGCTCTTGAGCATGATCGCCACGTTCTTGCCGTCGAACACGCTGAGCTTTTCCTTGACCTGCTGTTTCTGTTTGAGTTTGCGCGCGAGGTGCAAAATCTCGTATATCTGCCCCTCGTCAAGTTCAGCAAGGGAATAAAGCTGCTTAACGCCGAGCTTGCCTTTTGCGCCGTATTTATTGATATCCATATAATATATATCCTCCGTCAATCGAGTTCGTCGAGCGTCAGCTCGTAAGCGGGAACCATGTTTTCCATAAAATATTTTACCGACGGCTGTTCGCAAGCCTTTATCGCCTTGAGCGTAGCCGTTTTAGCCTTTTTGAATTCCGCGTTGCCGGACTTTACCTCTTCCACGCATTTGAGATACGCCGAAATCTTGTCCGCCGCCTTTGCCAGACGGTATTCTTCCGTTGCGGTATCGGGAATGACCGCCGCCTCGAAGTCGGCTTTCAGCTCTTCGGGCAGCATGGAAAGAAGCTTTTTTTCGGCTTTCTTTTCCAAATCCTTATACGCGCCGAGGATTTCTTCGTTAAAATACTTGATGGGCGTGGGCAGATCGCCCGTAATGACTTCCCCCGTTTCGTGATACATGGCGTAAAGCACCGTCTTTTCCGCGCTGACGTTCCCGCTGAACATACGGTTTTCGATGAGCGCGAGCGCGTGGGCGATGACGCTCACCTGCTGGGAGTGCTCCATGATGTTTTCCTCCCGCACCGAGCGCATGAGCGACCAGCGCTTAATATATTTCATTCTGTCCAGAAATGCGAAAAACTTATACATGACATCTTTTCTCCGTGATTTCAGTATAACACAAGAAATCGTTTGACACAATCATTTTTTTGCGATATACTCTTTCTGCAATCGAATATCGCTATGGGTGCCGTAAAAAGCTGAGATCATACCATTGAACCCGACAAGGTAATGCTTGAAGGGAAACGC
>CASETU010000153.1 GCA_949290895.1 uncultured Bacillota bacterium | reverse complement strand
GAGTTCGCGGAACTGTTTGGAAGAGGTGTTTTCATCGCGCATCAGCGAAATCTTATGCGTGATCAAAGGGTGGTTGAATACGGTTACGTTGCTGTTCATCTGGTGTACCCCTTTTGTCTTTCGCCGCGGCGAAAGAAAGTTTATTCGGTTTCCTTATTTTTTTCTTCTGCGTATGCGCTTAAAATCGCCTTGATGATCTCTTCGCGCGTTTCCTGTTTGATGGGATGCGCGATGTCTTTATATTCGCCGTCGTTGGTCTTTCTCGAGGGCATTGCGATAAACGGCCCTTCGTTTCCTTCGATGATTTTGATGTCGTGGATCACGAAACAATCATCGAATGTCACCGAAGCGACCGCCTTGAGTTTGCTGTCGTCTTTTTTAACGATACGAACGCGCACGTCAGTAATTTTCATGTTTTTTACCGTCCTTATCTATATTGTGTAAATATTTTAGCATAGTTTCCGCTGCATTTCAATACTTTTTTTAAAATTTTGCAAAAAAAACCGCAAAAAAAGCAAATTTTTCTTCGAGTTTTCATAAAATACCGTATGGAACGTTGTCGAATTTTGTCCCGTATTGGAAAACTGCACTTTATCGGTATCGGCGGCATCGGCATGAGCGCCCTCGCCGAATACGCCCTGCAATGTAAAATCCGAGTCAGCGGCTCGGATATTTGCGAAAACGAACAGACAAAAAAGCTTAAAAAGCTCGGCGCGAAAATACATATCGGGCATGCGCGCGCCAACGTGAAAGGCGCGGACGCCATCGTGTACACTTCCGCCGTTGCGGAAGATAATCCCGAATTGCTTTTCGCGCGCGACAATCACAAGCTTTTGATGAAACGCGCGGAGTTTTTGCGCTGTATCGAACAGGCGCACGGGTATTCCGTCGCGGTGGCGGGCTGTCACGGCAAGACGACGGCGACCGCCATGCTTGCACACGTGTTCAAGTGCGCGCAAAAGAGCGTGACGGCGATGATCGGCGGAGAGGATATCGATTACGGAAACTTTCTCTTCGGTAAGGATATCTTTTTGACGGAGGCTTGCGAGTACAAGCGGAATTTTTTGTGTTTATCGCCCGACGTGGCGGTCGTTTTGAACATCGATAACGATCATCTCGATTGTTATAAAACGGTGGAAAACCTCGCGGCGGCGTATCGGGAGTTCGCGTCGGACGCCATCGCGGTGGTCAACGCCGACGACGAGCGGGCGGTCGGCGCCGCGGGAGCGAATTTCGTGACTTTCGGCATGTCGAATGCGGCTATGTACACCTGCGAAGACGTGCGCGCGGAGGACGGCAGGTTTTCCTTCACGCTCGTCGAATACGGCATACGGCAGGGACGGGTGCGATTGAACGTCGCGGGAAAACACAATATATATAACGCCCTCGCCGCGATCGCCGCGGCGAGGCAGTGCGGCGTTTCCGTGCAGGAGGCTATGCGGGGCGTAGAGGACTTTAAGGGCGTAAAACGGCGCTTTGAAACGGTGGGCGAGCTTTTCGGCAAAAAAATCGTCGCCGATTACGCGCACCACCCCAGGGAGATAACTGCCGCGCTTTCGGCGGAGAAAAAGCCGTTTGTGATATTTCAGCCGCATACCTATTCGCGCACGAAACTTTTAATGAAAGATTTCGTCGCCGCTCTGGAAAAATACGAGGGCGTCATTTACCCGACTTACGCCGCGCGGGAAAGTTACGATGCCGAGGGCAGCGCCTACACGCTGTATCTGGCGTTGAAAGAGCGGGGTGCGGACTACGTTTACGCGGAAAATCCCGAACGGCTTTTGCAGGCGATAGACATGCGCGCGCAGCGGGCGGAAACGGTGTTCGCGCTGGGCGCGGGGGATATTTATGGGGTAATATGCGCGCTTATAGAAAAATTCGGGCGCAAAGTATAGACAAATTCGCCGCGGAATGTTAAAATTATAATATGCAAAACGATTACGAGGGCATTTTGAAGCGCGACGGCATGCTGGTTTTCGTTCCGGGCGGGAACAGCATGTGGCCGACGCTCAAAAACGAAGGACAAGCCGTGCTCATCATGCCCAAAGAGGGAAAACTGAATTTATACGACGTGCCGCTCTATCGCCGCGCAGACGGCAGCTACGTGCTGCATCGCGTCGTCGGTTTTGAAAAGGACGGATACGTCATCTGCGGCGATTCGCAGTTTTCGGAAGAATTCGTCTCCGACGGGCAGATCGTCGGCGTGATGAAGGGGTTTTACAAGGGCAAAAAATACGTCGAAGCTTCCAATCCCCGCAGTTATAAACGGGCGCTGTTTTTGCGCAGACACCCGTTTTTGAAGAGAGTAACGATGAAATGTTATTACGCTTTGCGGAGGAAGAAAAGATGAAAGACGCCGCATCGCTGAAATGGATAAAGGCGAATTTCAAAAAACAAAAGGCGGCGCTGGCGTTCGTGCTGATTTTCTGCGTGATACAGGCGGCGCTCGGTGTGTTGTTCGCCCTCGTCGTCAAGGACATCATCAACGCCGCTACCGATGAAAGCGCCGTTTATCAGACTATCGTAAAATATTCCGTCGTGCTGGCGACGATCGTCGCTCTCCAGTGCGTTTTGAAACTCACCGTGCACCTTTTGCGTGAAAATATGCGCACGTATACGGAAATCAGCATACGCACCCGTGTTTTCGGAGCGGTGCTCAAAAGCGAATACGGTGAAATTTCCAAATTCCACAGCGGTGACGTGCTCAGCCGCATCTCCACCGACGCGTCCATCGTTTCCGACGGCGTTTCCACGATCTTGCCCTCCCTCGCATCGGCGGCGAGCAAGCTGGTGTTTACGGCGGTCACGCTCTTCGTCCTTTCGCCCGTCTTTACGGCGATATTGCTGGGGGCGTGCGTGGTGGCGTTTTTCGTCGCCATGTCCTTCCGCAAGGTCATCAAAAAACTGCACATCGAAATGCGCAAGGCGGACGGGCGTTCCCGCGAATTCATGCAGGAATCGGTGGAAAATCTGCTCGCCGTAAAGGTGTTCGACGCAGAGGACAAATTCGCCGCGAAATCGGACAAGCTTTTATCGGATTACCGCGACAAATATCTCCGCCGCAACCGCGTGTCGGTGCTCGGCATGGAGTGTTTCGATGTGGCTTTCCGCGTGTTTTACGTCGTCGCCATGATTCTCGGCGTATTTTCTATCTTCCGCGGTGAAACGGATTACGGCACGCTTGCGGCGATGCTGCAGCTCATCGGGCAGATACAGATGCCCGTCGTGGCGCTCAGCGGCATCGCGCCTCGGTATTTTTCCATGCTCGCTTCGGCGGAGCGGCTGATAGAGCTGGAAAGCTATCCCGAAAAAGAGCGCGCAAACCGTGCGGACGGTAATTTTTATGAGGAACTGAAAGCCATCGTGTTCGATAACGTGGACTTTTCCTATGGGCGGGAACCCGTGCTGAAAAACGTCTGCCTGCGGGCGGAAAAGGGGTCGTTTACCGTCATTCGCGGGGAATCGGGCATCGGCAAAAGCACCCTTTTCAAGCTGTTGCTCGGCGTATACCGCCCCGTGCGGGGGAAGGTGTATTTTGAAACGGAAAAGGGCGAAAAAGCGGAGGACGTATCGGGCATTTTCGCTTACGTGCCGCAGGGGAACATGCTTTTTTCCGGCACAGTCAGGGAAAATCTTTTGTTTTTGAGCGAGAACGCTACCGAGGAGGCGCTTGCCGCCGCGCTGAAAGTTTCCGCGGCGGAATTCGTCGACGCTTTGCCCGAGGGACTCGATACCGTCATCGGGGAAAACGGGTTCGGGCTCAGCGAGGGGCAGATTCAGCGTCTTGCCATCGCGCGCGCCGTGCTGACGGGCGCTCCGGTGCTGCTGCTCGACGAGGCGACGAGTGCGCTCGACGCCGATACGGAAAAGCGGGTGTTGCAGAATTTGCGCGACCTCGGCGGAAAGACGGTGTTTTTCATTACGCATAAAACGGCGGCGGTGGAAATTGCCGACGCCGTCGTCACCATAAAAAACGGGGAGGTGTTCATCGATGAACGCGCTTGAAAAAATCGGCGCCGACGCGAAGGTCGCGGCGGCGACTTTGGGAAAACTGAAAAAAAACGAGATCGACGGCATCTTGCGCGACGCGGCGAAAGAACTGGTGCGTTCGGCGGCGGAAATTCTGGCGGCGAATGCCGCGGACGTGGCGAACGCCGAAAAGCGGGGGGTAAAAGCCTCGCTCGTGGACAGGCTGAAACTCAGCGAAAAGCGCATAGAGGACATTGCCGAAGGATTGCGGCAGGTGGCGGAGCTGCCTTCGCCGCTCGGTGAGATCGTCTATTCTTACAAAAAGGAAAACGGACTCAAAATCGAGGAAAAGAGGGTGCCTTTCGGCGTCATCGGCATCATCTTCGAGTCCCGTCCCAACGTGGCGGCGGACGCTTTCGCGCTGTGTTTCAAGACGGCGAACGCCGTCATCTTGCGCGGCGGTTCGGACGCTATCTCTTCCAACACCGCCATCGTGAACGCGCTTCGGCGGGCGCTAAAGAAAAACGGCGTCGACGAGAACGCCGTACAGCTTTTGCAGGACACTTCTCGCGAAACGGCAAGGGAATTCATGCGGCTGAACCGATACGTCGACCTGCTCATTCCGCGCGGGGGAGCGGGGCTTATCAAAACGGTCACGGAAAATTCCACCGTTCCCGTCATCGAAACGGGCACGGGCAACTGCCACGTTTATATCGACGAAAGCGCCGACGTGGAAATGGCGGCGAACATCGTGTTCAACGCGAAAACGCAGCGCTACGGGGTGTGCAACGCCTGCGAATCTTTAATAGTGCATGAAAAAATTGCCGACAAGGCGTTGCCTGCGATCTATGCGCGGCTCAAAGAAAAGAACGTGGAAGTGCGCGGCGACGAATTTTCGCGCGCGATATGCGGGGAATTTCTGCCCGCGACGGAAGAGGACTTCGGGACGGAATATCTCGACGCCATTCTTTCCGTAAAGACTGTCAAAAACGTGGACGAGGCGATCGCGCACGTCAACAAATATAATACGGGGCACAGCGAGGCGATCGTCACCGAAAGCGCGGAAAATGCGGAAAAATTCATGAACGGCGTGGACGCGGCGGCTGTGTACTGGAACGCTTCTACCCGCTTTACAGACGGGTTCGAATTCGGGCTGGGCGCGGAGATCGGCATCAGCACGCAGAAACTGCACGCCCGCGGGCCGATGGGCTTAAAAGCGCTTACCACGACGAAATTTTATTGCACGGGGAACGGACAGACAAGATGAAAATTTACGATAACGTATCTCAGCTTATCGGGCACACGCCTTTGCTGGAGCTTAAAAACTTCGGCGCGGCGCGGGGCGCGAAGGGGAAAATTTTGGCAAAACTCGAATACCTCAACCCTGCGGGGAGCATCAAGGACCGCGCGGCGCTTTACATGCTCGCGGAGGCGGAAAAGAACGGCTTGCAGGCGGGCGGCACGGTCATCGAACCGACCAGCGGCAACACGGGGATAGGACTTGCCGCTTTGTGCGCGGCAAGGGGGTATAAACTCATTTTGACCATGCCCGAAACGATGAGCGAGGAGCGGCGCAAACTGCTGAAAGCTTACGGCGCAAAGCTGGTGCTTACCGAGGGTGCGAAGGGTATGCGCGGCGCCATAGAGGCGGCGGAAAAAATTTGCAAAGAAACGCCGGGCAGCGTCATTGCGGGGCAGTTCGATAATCCCGCTAACCCGCGCGCGCATTACGAGACGACGGGACCGGAAATTTTCGCCGATACCGACGGCACGGTGGATTTTTTCGTCGCGGGGGTAGGCACGGGCGGAACGCTCAGCGGCGCGGGCAGATTTTTAAAAGAAAAGACGAAAGCGAAAATCGTCGCGGTGGAGCCCTTTTCCTCGCCCGTTTTGAGCAAGGGCGTTGCTGGCGCGCATAATCTGCAGGGCATCGGCGCGGGGTTCGTGCCGAAAAATCTCGACGTTTCCCTTATCGATGAAATCGTCGCGGTAAAGGAGATCGACGCTTACGCCTGTGCGCGGGAGCTGGCGCAAAAAGAAGGTGTGCTCGTGGGCATTTCTTCGGGGGCGGCGCTGTACGCCGCGTCGCTTATCGCCGCCAACGAGCGCAATGCGGGCAAAAACATCGTGGTGATTTGTCCCGATACGGGCGACAGGTACCTTTCCACGGAACTTTTCGAAAGTTGAAAAAAGAATAGCGTTTTTGCAAAAGATATGTTAAAATAAAATCAACGGACAAAGCGAAGGAGCAACATTATGAGGATTGCATTGATAGCACACGATAAAAAGAAGAACCAAATGATCGATTTCGCGGTGAAGTATAAGGACGTGTTGTCCAAACACGACCTTTACGCCACGGGCACGACGGGAACGCTCATCATGGGGGAAACGGGGCTCAACATCACGCGTATGAAGAGCGGTCCGCTTGGCGGTGACCAGCAGATCGGTTCGATGATCGCGGATGGCAAGATAGACCTCGTCATCTTCCTGCGCGACCCGCTCACGGCGCAGCCGCACGAACCGGATATTTCCGCGCTTTTACGGCTTTGCGACGTGTTTTCCATTCCTCTGGCGACCAACGCCGCCACGGGCAGCATCATCATGAACGCGCTCAGAAACGGCGACATCGAAGGATAAGCGGCGATGGAAGATATTTACGAATCGGGGGAAATGTATCTCGAAACCATTCTGCTTTTGCAAAAGAGCAAGGGCACGGTGCGTTCGGTGGATATCGTCAACGATTTGAATTACGCCAAAAGCAGCGTTTCGCGGGGGATAAATATCCTGAAGGCGAAGGGATTCATCGACGTTGCGGAAGACGGCGCCATCGCGTTTACCGAAACGGGGCGTGCGCGCGCCGAGGAAATTTACGAACGGCATAAAATCTTGACGGCGTATCTGGAAAAAATCGGCGTGAGCAGGAAAACCGCGGAAACGGACGCATGCAGGATTGAACACGTCATCAGCAAAGAAACTTTCGAGATCATCAAAAACAAGCTTTAAATAGTTATTAAAAAAGCGCGGCTGTCCGCGCTTTTTTGCGCTTTCTAATCGAGCAGAGGGGCGCTATGCTCGGTATTCGCGGCGGACGGGGCGATTTTAAGCGCCGTCGTCGGCGGACAAGTCTTTTTATCCGGCTGGAGAAAAAATTTTTTTAAAAATCGTAAAAAAACGGTTGACAAAGAGCGCGGCGTATAGTATACTTTGCACTGTGGTTCGGATATGCGAACTTAATTTTTTGAAGGCGAGTTCGTTATGTCGAACTAAAATTTTTGCAAACGTGTTCGCTATGGCGAACTCGGAGGGCAAGAACGGCGTTCGCCGCGTTAAATTATTGATGTGTTAAATTATCGTGGTGTTGTATTTTTGCGCGTTACATTTACACCGCATTAAATTTTGCCGCTCTAAATTTTCGCGTATAAAATTATCGCGGTGTTGAATTTTTGCAGTGTTACATTTTAACCTTGTTAAATTTATTTTTTCCGCCGCGGGGCGGACTTATTTTCTCCCCGCAAGTTCGCTATGGCGAACTTGCGGGCGATAAGTATTCTAAGTATTCGATATATGCGCGAAAGCGCAAGGAGGGCGATATGCCGCTGACGATCGCGCCCGTGGGGCGGGAAATCAAAATCTTGAAAGTGCTTGCCGCGGAGAGCGTCAGGCGTCATTTGGAAAACTTGGGACTCACTGTCGGCACGGAAATAAAGGTTCTCAGTGCGAGCGGCGGGAGCGTGATATTGCTGGTAAAAAACGGCAGGCTGGCGATCGACAAAGACCTTGCCGTTAAAATTTTGGTAGCTTAAAAAAGGAGAGTGTATATGGAAAAGATGTTAAGCGAATTTGCCGTCGGCGAAACGGGCGTTATCAAAAACGTATTCGGCGAAGGCAAGATCAGGCGGCGCTTGTTCGACATGGGCGTTACGCCCGGCGCGGAAGTTTACATGCGCAAAAAAGCCCCGCTGGGCGATCCCATCGAGGTCAATATCCGCGGCTACGAACTCACGTTGAGAAAGAGCGAGGCGGCCTGCGTATCCATGGAGGTTAAACAATGAAGAAATTTGCGCTTGCAGGCAATCCCAACTGCGGAAAGACCACCCTTTTCAACCTGCTTACGGGCTCTACGGCTTACGTGGGCAACTGGCCCGGCGTTACGGTGGATAAGCGGGAAGGCACTTATAAAAAGCTGGGCGAACCCGTGAAAATCGTGGATTTACCCGGAATTTATTCCCTTTCGCCCTACACGCCGGAGGAAGTGATTTCCCGCAATTTTATTTTGGAAGAAAAGCCCGATTGCATGATCAACGTGGTGGACGCGACGAATTTGGAAAGGAACCTGTATCTGACGACGCAGCTTTTGGAAATCGACGTGCCTATCGTCATCGCGCTCAACATGATGGACGCGGTGGAAAAGGCGGGGGATAAAATCGACGCGCACGCGCTGGAAAAAAAGCTGGGCGTGCCCGTGGTAACGGTTTCCGCGCTGAAAAACAGCGGCGTGAACGAATTGATGAAACGCGCGTTCGAGGCGGGCAAAACGCCGCGCAAGGGCGTAACGGTGCTCAAAGACACGCCGCTTTCCCACCTCATCAACGATGTGAAGATCGCGTTGGAGGCGAAGGGCGTGGAAAACCCGCTGTTCCACGCGGTCAAGCTCACGGAAAAGGACGAGCTGGAAGTCAAAGCGCATACTAACGCGCTGAAACTCGTCGAAGATTTCAAAAACACTTTTAAAGACGATATTTTCGGCGGCGATTTCGAGGCACTCGTCGCCGACGGCAGATATAAGTACATATCCAAACATTTTGCGAGCGTCTACACGAAAAAGGGCGGGAAGACCCTGTTGAGCAAGTCCGACAAAGCCGACCGTGTACTGACGCACAGAATTTGGAGCATACCGATATTTCTCGTCATCTTGTTTGCGATATTCCACTTGACCTTTTCGGAAAACTTCCTCTTTTTGGGCGGATTGTTTCCCGAAGGCTGGGACCCTCTGGCGGGAACGGTTTTCGAAGGCGTTTTGTTCGGCAGCGGGATTTATTCTCCCGGCGTGATGATATTCAACACGTGGAACGACGTGATACTTGCGAACGTATTCGGCTGGATAGGGAAAGGGCTGGAAAGCACGGGCATGTCGGCGTGGGCGTTCGGTCTTTTGAACGACGGCATACTCGGGGGGCTCTCTTCGGTGCTTTCCTTCCTGCCGCAGATATTGATACTGTTTTTGTTCTTCTCCATTCTGGAAGACAGCGGCTATATGGCGCGCGTGGCGTTCATTCTCGACCGCATTTTCCGCAAATTCGGGCTTTCGGGCAGGGCGTTCATGCCGATGATCATGGGATTCGGCTGTTCCGTGCCCGCGATGATAAACACCCGCACGCTTGCCGACGAAAACGAGCGCACCGCGACCATTCGCGTGATACCGTTTTTCAGCTGCGGCGCGAAATTGCCCATTTTAACGGCTATCGCGGGGGCGATCGCTCTGTCGAGCGGCGTGGGGAGCGCGGATATCATCACTTATTCGATGTACCTTTTGGGAATCGTCGTGGCGATAGCGTCGGTGCTTTTGATGCGCAATACCACCATGAAAGGGGAAATCCCGCCGTTCATCATGGAACTGCCCGCCTATCATGCGCCGCGTTTTTCCTCGCTGATGATACACCTTTGGGATAAAACAAAACACTTCGTCAAAAAGGCGTTTACCATCATTTTAGCGTCGGTTATCGTCATTTGGTTCTTGTCGAACTTTACGTGGAGCTGGACGATGATAGAGGGCGAAGAATACATGAATCAGTCCATTCTGGCGTCGCTGGGGCAGTTCGTACAGCCGCTCTTTACGCCGCTGGGGTTCGGCTCGCAGCTCAATAGCTACGGCTGGGTGTTCGCGGTGGCGGCGGTAACGGGACTTTTGGCGAAAGAGGACGTCATCGGAACGTTCGGCACGCTTGCGGCGGTGTTTGTCGGTACAGTCATCGATACCGAAACCGACGGCGGCGTTGCGGCGGTGCAGGCGATGATAACGGGCACGGGCATAACCGTTCCCGCGCTGATTGCCTTTATCGCGTTCAATATGCTCACCATTCCGTGCTTTGCGGCGGTGGCTACGGCAAAAGCCG
>CASETU010000152.1 GCA_949290895.1 uncultured Bacillota bacterium | reverse complement strand
TTTCACAATATCCTAAATGGTTCTTGCGCATATCCATTATAACAGATATTTTGAACTCTGCGCTATAATTTTTGTTCTTTGTTCCCTGTTTTCTCATAAAAATATGCACCTCCAAAAGTGTCTAACTTTTGGGGTGCATATCAATACGCTCTCCCGTTTATTATTTGCGTTATTATTTTTATATAAATAATACGTTATTAAAATCGTTGCGGGAATTTTGTGATTTTACAAAAGATAAAATTTCTTTGGCAAATATAGAATTTAAAAGTCTATATGAAAAAAACGATGCTTTGAAATGGGAACAAAAACATAGCGGGAGCAAAATCGCGCTTGCGTGCGTGGGCGGAGTTGCCGCACTATTGCTTATAACCGTTTTGATAGCATTACTTTAATAACGACAGCGCCTGCGCTTATAAAAGCGCAGGCGCTGATTTTTTATACGATGATGACTGTTCTCGCCGCGGGCGCGCGACGGGCGGTTTTTTCACGGCGTTAATTTACGCGCACTATCGGCTGTTTTCTTTCCTTATGTTGTCGATTGCGCCGAACAGCGCACAAAAAAGCGGACCGACGAGAAAAACGATCCACGCGGGGTGCCAAAGAGAGTATTGCACGCCGAGCAACAAAAATACGTCCACGCATGCGAGCATAATGAATCCGCAAAACTCCGAAGTTTTCCTTTTTGCGATATATTCGTCAATTGCCTTTAAAAGCGCGCACAGCGTTACGCCGACGGGGAAAGCCAGCCAGCACACGTACCAGTAATTTCCCAGCGCGCCGAGCAGGAAAAACGCTACCGTGGCGGAAAGCATGATTACGCCGTCAAAAAGAGCGGCAAGTTTTTTACGGCGCGGCGGGGCGCTGTTTATGTCGTCGTTTTTTTGACTTTCCGCATTTTCTTCGATTTTTGTTTCGTTTTCTGAGAGATTTTGCGCGGAATCGCTTTCGGCAAAAGGTTTTTTTTCGCACGCGGCGTTATTTGTAACGGCGTTTGTCGGTTTTTCGCTTTCAAGTGTTTTTTGATTTTCGGCGGGCAGCGGTTTGCGTTTGCCTTTCAGCAATTCGTCCACGCTCACGCCGAAAAGTTCGGCAAGCGGAACGAGCAGTCCCGTATCGGGAAAAGAATCGCCGTTTTCCCATTTGGAAACCGCCTGGTTTGTTACGCCCAGTCTGTCGGCAAGCTCGGTCTGCGTCCAGCCGCGCTGTTTGCGCAAACTATATAAAAAATTTCCGAAATCGTTCATAGCGTTCGCTCCTTTATGATCTGACTATATTATACAGCAAACGGGGCATAATGGCGACAATTTACGTTAGAACTTTTCCAACCGTCGGTTGGAAAGTGTCATTGACATGCAATCGGCAAAGCGTTATAATAAATGAATGAATGCAGATATGAATAACCGTGCATTTTACAATGCGGCGGGCGTCAGGGAAGAGGATTTGCCGTTTTCCGCGCGTTCGGAAAAATTATTTGAAAGAACGCGCCCGTTTTTCGATGAATTGCTTTTTAAAAACGTCGAAGTTTTGGAACTTTGTTGCGGCAACGGGCGCGTTTCGTTTGCGCTGGAAAAGTCGGGCGCGCGCGTATCCGGTCTGGACTTTGCCGAAGACGTAATAGCTTTTGCAAAGAATTACGCGCGAAAAATCAAATCGGAGGCACAATTTTTCGTTGCCGATGCGACGGACTTTTCTTTACCGCAAACATTCGACCTCGTTTTTTTGACGCAGAACAACCTTGCGGAATTTTCCGAAAGCGATTTTTTAAAAATGCTTGGTTGCGTATATGCTCATTTGAAAACGAACGGCAAGTTTTTGCTGGAATTTTACGAGCGGGACGGCGGCGAAACGACCGACGTGCTGCACGTTCCCGAAAAAGGCACGTTTTTATATCGCACTTACGCGTGGAGCGCCGCCGCGGCGGAAAACGCTGTCAAAAAGTTTTTCCGCGCCGAGCGAACGTTTTTCGACGAAATCGAAATCCGCGGGCGCAGAAAAAAGCGCGCCGTCGTCGTTGCGGAAAAATGAATGTTATTTTTTCGCGCAAAAGATAATGTGCGGCATGTCGATTCCGTGGTAGTGTTTGACGAAACTGCCGACTTCTTTCATGCCGTTTCGTTTCGCCACGTTTTGCGAAGGATAATTGTTGTCGCGGATTATCGAATAAACCTCGTTTGCGCCCAGATTTTCAAACGCGTAGTTTTTGCAGGCGATCGCCGCTTCCGTAGCGTAACCTTTATGAAAGTAGTCGGCGTTGAATAAATATCCGACTTCCAGAACTTCCTTTTCCGGGATTCGCTGTTTGGTTATGCCGCATTGTCCTATCATTTTTTCGTTTTCCTTCAAAATAACCGCCCAAAGTCCGAAGCCGTCCTCTTTATAACGGCGAAGTTGGTTTTGCAGCCAGGCTTTCGCCTCCTCTTCGGTGAACGTATGCGCATAAGCGTACATGACCCTTTCGTCATATAACATTTCCGTCAGGGCGGGAAAATCGTCGTTTGTCATTTTTCTAAGGATAAGCCGTTCGGTTTCAAGTATCATTTTGTTGCCTCGTCGATTTTTTTCGTCGCGGAAAATGTAAAATTTCGCCGCGCAAAAGGAATGCTTTTAAAAATTGAAATTGCCTCCGCAAACGGAGGCAATTTTTTAATTTATTTTGTGCCGAAAATACGGTCGCCCGCGTCGCCCAGCCCCGGGACGATGTAGCCGATTTCGTTGAGCTTTTCGTCCAGCGCCGCGCAATAAAGCGGTATGTCGGGGTGCGCTTCGGTAAACGCCTTTATCCCTTCGGGTGCGGCGATCAGACACATGAACTTGATGTCCGTACAGCCGCGCGCCTTCAAGAAATCCACGGCGGCGTTCGCGCTCCCGCCGGTGGCGAGCATCGGGTCTACCAAAATCACTTGTCTGTTGGCGATATCCGCCGGCAGCTTACAATAATATTCGTGCGGCTCCAGCGTCTTTTCGTCGCGGTATAAACCGATGTGCCCCACTTTCGCGGTGGGGAAAAGATTGAGTATGCCGCCCGTCATGCCCAGCCCCGCGCGGAGGATCGGCACGATCGCCACGTCCTTGCAGGAGAGCACTTTTACGGTAGCCTCCGCCATAGGCGTCTTGATTTTCACGTCTTTCAGCGGCAGGTCTCTGAATACTTCGTACGCCATGAGCATGGCGATTTCTTCCACGAGTTCGCGGAACTGTTTGGAAGAGGTGTTTTCATCGCGCATCAGCGAAATCTTATGCGTG
>CASETU010000151.1 GCA_949290895.1 uncultured Bacillota bacterium | reverse complement strand
GGTACGCCCGCCGTTATCACGATATTGTCGCCTTTTTCTGCTATTTTCAGTTCTTTAACGACGCTTTGCGCATAGGTGAACATTTCGTCGGTGCTGTAAAACATTTCGCAAAGCTTTGGAATAACGCCCCATTGCACGGAAAGCTTGTTCATCACGCGGCGGTTCATCGTCAAAGCGATTACGGGCACGTTCGGGCGGAAACGGGAAATCATCGCCGCCGAGGCGCCGCTCGCCGTAAATACTACGATTGCCTTTGCGTTGATTTCAAATGCCGTGTTGACCGATGCGTGAGAAATGGTGTCGTCGGTCAAAATCGTAAAATCGGTGTTGGAATGCATTTTGCAATAATTGATATTATTTTCTGCTTCCACCGCGATTTTTGCCATGGTCGTGATTACGTTGGGGGGATTGATGCCCACCGCGCTTTCGGCGGAAAGCATAACGCAGCTGGTACCGTCGTAAACCGCGCTGGCGACGTCCACGATTTCCGCACGGGTGGGACGAAGTTTTGTTATCATGCTTTCCAGCATTTCCGTCGCCGTGATGACGAAACGCCCTTGATTGCAGCTCTTTTTGATGAGCAGTTTTTGCAAGGCAGGTAATTTTTCATAGGGTAGTTCCACGCCTAAATCGCCGCGCGCCACCATGATGCCTTCGCTTGCGGCAATGATGTCGTCGATGTTGTTTATGCCCGTCTGGCTTTCGATTTTCGCAACGAGCGCGATATCCGTCGTGCCGTGTTTTTTTAAGTAGGTACGGATTTCCCGCATGCAGTCGCCGTCCTGCACAAAGCTTGCCGCAACCAGTTCGGCGTGCACCGAAATCGCAAAGTCGAGGTCCTTTTTATCCGTTTCCGAAAGGAACGGCAAATTCAGTTTTACGTTGGGAACGAACAGACCTTTTCTGTCGGAAAGCGTGCCGCTGTTCTTGGCGATTGCGTAAATGTCGCCGTCCTTGATTTCGGATACCGAAAAGACCAGAAGTCCGTCGTTCAATAAAAGCGTGTCGCCGGCTTTTACGTCCTTATAAAGCTCTTTGTAGGTGATGGAAACCATGCTTTCGTTTCCGATCACGTCTTTCGACGTGAAGATAAAGGGCATGTTTTCCGTAACTTCTATTTTACCGTTTTCAAAGGTGCCGATACGCACTTCTGGGCCTTTTAAGTCGATCATGATCGGCAGGGCGATCTTCATTTCCTCCCGTACTTTTTTAACGTTCGCGATGCGTTCGGCGTGTTCTTCATATGTGCCGTGGCTCATGTTTATCCTTGCGACGTTCATTCCCGCAACCGCCATCGCCCTGATTTGTTCGTATGTCGTGCTCGCAGGGCCGAGCGTGCACACGATTTTTGTTTTTCTCATGAAAGTCCTCCGAATAGTTTGTCTTATTGCACGATATATATTATAATGATTATGCCGAATAATTGCAAATATCCTAAGGCGTTTCGGCGATTATTTTCGGAGTTTTTATGGAAAAAAACGAACTTCTCGAAAAGTTTCCTTTTTACGGAAAGCTTTCGCAAAAAGAAATAAACGACCTGCGTTTCAGTTCTCAGCTTTTGAATTTCAAAAAAGGAGAACATATTCATGCGGCGAGCGACGACTGTCTGGGAATCGTGTATATCTTAAAAGGGCAAATTCGCGTTTACATGATTTCGGACGACGGGCGGGAAATCACGCTTTACAGGCTGTTTGAAGGCGATGTCTGTGCTTTGACGGCATCCTGCGTGCTGGATGCCGTAACTTTCGACGTGTTTATCGATGCAGAAGAGGATTGCGAGCTTCTTTCCGTCGGCGCGGCGTGTTTCCGCAAGCTGAAAAGCGAAAACGTTTACGTCGAGGCGTTTATTTACAAGACCGCGACGCAGCGCTTTTCCGATGTGATGTGGGCGTTTCAGCAGATTCTTTTCATGGGCATGGATAAGCGGCTCGCAATTTTTTTATCCGACGAGATAGCGCGGAGCGGGGCAGATACCGTAAAGCTTTCGCACGAGCAGATTGCGCGGTATATCGGCAGTGCGAGGGAAGTCGTTTCCCGCATGCTCAAATATTTTGAAGAGGAGAAAATCGTCGAGCTGTCCCGTAGGGAAATTCGCATTATCGATAAAAAGAAGTTGAAAAGTTTTATTACGGCATAAATTCAATAGCGCAAACCTTTCGATTTGCGCTATTGAATTATATTTGGCAACGTATGATCGGAGATTGTATTGATATGTAGCTTATACCTTGAGTAAAGATTTCAGCGAGTCGTAAGGCTGATAGCCGAGCGAAGAGTCGGCGATTTTTCCGTTTTCCATGACGACGAGTTTCGGAATAGACATCACGCCGAATTTTGCGGCGAGTTCTTCCTCTTCGTCCACATTGACTTTGCAAACCTTGACGTTCGGATAATCCTGCGCGATTTTATCCACGAGCGGGGAGAGCATTTTGCAGGGGCCGCACCAGTCCGCATAGAAATCTATCAATACTTTTCCTTGTGCGCTCAACACTTCTTCTTCAAAGTTTTGTCTGGTTATTTTTGTTACTTTCATAATGAATTACCTCACTTCTTTTTCTACATTATATTATATCCTGCAAAAAAAATTCAGTGACTTGGTCACAAAAAGCCGCGCAAAATGAAGTGAACCCCAAAGTTTGGACAAAGATATAATTAAAATGTATGGAAATGAGTTCGGTATTGTACCGGGCTCATTCCTTTTAATT
>CASETU010000150.1 GCA_949290895.1 uncultured Bacillota bacterium | reverse complement strand
CCGACGGCTCGCGGCTGTTTTTTATTGTAAGGCGAATGAGCGCGCGCGGCGGCTGATTGTTAAAAAACGAAGGGCGATTTTTTGAGAGAGCGCGGCGCGCCGTTTTATCCGTTGTGCCACGCAGTGGTTTTACGCGTTGATATTTTGCGTTTTAAGCCGAAATTTCCGTTAGGAGCGTTTTTTGTGTGGCGGCTCGTAATTCTTTTCGGGCTCGCTCTTTTTTCGCGCTTGACGGCTTTTTTCGGCGCGGCGTTTTTTTATGTCGCGTTTCCCGCTTGCTTTTGGCGTTTGTTTTGCGGGCGAAGAGCGCGTCAAAAAGAAAAAGACGGGGTAAACCGTCTTTTTTTACGCTTTATAATCGAGCGTCGAATAGCAATACGGGCATATCCTGTCCGTAGCCTCGGCGCAATGCGCGCAGATGTCCGCGCCGCAGTTGGGGCAGACCATTGTGTCTTCGCTTTCCGAGCCGCAATTTTTACATCTCATGATAGATCCTCCTTGTTTCAGTATGCGCACAATTTGCGCGTTTATGCACTTTCGCTTTTCATTGAAAAGATGAGAAATAACAAAAAAGTTTTTCCGTTAAAACTATAAATAGTTTTAAGGAGTGAAAAACGCTTTTCAAAACGTGAAAAATATGTTATAATATTTCCATAAAATTTACAAATCATCGGAGCTTTGCATGGAAGAGAAAAAAAAGGTGGAACAAAATTACGGCGAGCAGCAGATACAAGTCCTCGAAGGGCTCGATCCCGTCAGGAAACGTCCGGGCATGTACATCGGCTCGACGGATTTGCGCGGGCTTCATCATCTGGTGCAGGAAATCGTCGATAACTCTATCGACGAGGCGCTGAGCGGCTATTGCGATACCATTACGGTAACCGTCAATTCCGACGGCTCTTGTACGGTGCAGGACAACGGCAGGGGAATCCCCACGGCGATGCACCATACCGAAAAGATCTCCGCGGTGGAAGTCGTTTTGACAAAGCTGCACGCGGGCGGCAAATTCGGCGGCGGCGGATACAAGATTTCCGGCGGTCTGCACGGCGTCGGCCTTTCGGTCGTCAACGCGCTTTCCGAATGGCTCGAGGTGGAAGTCTTCCAGGACGGCAAGCACTTCAAACAGGTCTATAACAGGGGCATTCCGCAGGCGCCGCTCAAAGTCATCGGGGAAGCGGATTTTACCGGCACGAAAGTGACTTTTTATCCCGACGACGAGATTTTCGAAAGTATCGTTTTCAACTATGATACCATCAAGACGAGATTGCGCGAACTCGCTTATCTTAACAAGGGATTGAAAATCATCATGGAGGACAAGCGCGCGGGGCAGGAAAAGAAAGATACGTTCTGCTATGAAGGCGGTATCGCGCATTTTGTGGAAGACCTCAACCGCAACAAGGACACTCTCTTTGAAAAGCCGTTTTACTTCGACGAATTTTTCGGCGACAACGAGATAGAAGTCGCCGTACAATACAACGATTCTTACGCGGAAAACATCTATTCTTTCGCAAACAACATCAATACGGAAGAAGGCGGCGCGCACCTTGACGGATTTAAAAACTCGCTGACGAAGATCATCAACGACGCGGGCAAGCGTATCGGCGTGCTGAAAAACGACGATAAGGTCTCGGGCGAAGACGTCCGCGAGGGGATTTCCGCCGTGGTTTCCGTCAAGCTGACCGAACCGCAGTTCGAAGGACAGACCAAGACCAAGCTGGGCAACAGCGAAATGCGCACCCTTGTATCCCGCGCGATGACGGAAAAGTTCGGCACGTTCCTCGAGGAAAATCCCGCGATAACGAAGGAGCTTTTGATGCGCTGCCTTACGGCGCAGCGGGCGAGAGAGGCTGCGCGTCAGGCACGGGAAAGCACCCGCAGAAAGGGCGCGCTGGAAAGCACCACGCTGCCCGGCAAGCTGGCGGACTGCTCGGAAAAGAATCCCGAATACTGCGAAATATATCTCGTCGAGGGCGACTCGGCAGGCGGCAGTGCAAAGCAAGGACGCGACAGGCGTTTCCAGGCTATCTTGCCGCTCAGGGGCAAGATACTCAACGTGGAAAAGGTGCGCGTCAACCGCGTGCTGGAAAACGAGGAAATCAAGAGCATGATCACCGCCTTCGGCGCGGGCATGCTGGACGATTTCGACGAAAGCAAACTGCGTTACGACCGCATCATCTGCATGACCGATGCCGATGTCGACGGCAGTCACATCCGCATTCTGCTCTTGACGTTTTTCTTCCGCTTCATGCGCCCGCTCATCGAGCACGGGCACGTGTATATCGCTCAGCCGCCGCTTTACAAGGCGACCAAGGGCAAAACGGAAAAATACCTTTATTCCGATAAGGAACTGCAGGAATATCTCGCGGAGGCGGGCAAGTGCGATATCCAGCGCTACAAAGGCCTCGGCGAAATGAATCCCGAACAGCTTTGGGAAACGACGATGAACCCCGAAACGCGCACCATGCTGAAAGTGACCATGGAAGACGCGGTGGAGGCTGATTCGATGTTCAACGTCCTGATGGGCGAAAAGCCGGAACTCAGGAAAGCGTTCATCGAACAGAACGCAAAGCTCGTTACCGATTTGGACGTATAAAGCAAGCGGAGAAAATTTATGGCGAAAAAAGAAAACAACGCGGAACTGACCGCGGCATTCAAAGATACGCTCGCAAAGAGCACCATCATCAACAAGGAAGTCGAAGAGGAACTCAAAAAATCGTTTATCGCCTACGCGATGGCGGTCAACGTTTCGAGGGCGATCCCCGACGTGCGCGACGGACTGAAACCCGTGCACAGGCGTATTTTGTACGCCATGCACGACATGGGGCTTTACAACGACAAGGGGTATAAAAAATGCGCCAAAATCGTCGGTGAAGTGCTCGGTAAATTCCACCCGCACGGCGACAGCTCCGTTTACGACGCGCTGGTCAGGCTGGCGCAGGACTTTTCCATTAACTTCCCGCTGGTAGACGGGCACGGAAACTTCGGTTCGGTAGACGGCGACCCCGCGGCGGCTTATCGTTATACCGAGGCTCGCCTTTCCAAACTGTCGGCGGAAATGCTCCGCGATATCGAAAAGGAAACGGTGGATTTTTATCCCAACTTCGACGATACCGAAATGCAGCCCGTCGTGCTGCCTTCGCGTTTTCCGAATATCCTCGTCAACGGTTCGGACGGCATTGCCGTCGGCATGGCCACCAACATTCCGCCGCATAACCTTGCGGAATGCGTGGACGGCTGTATCGCGCTTTTGGATAACCCCGAACTTACCGTGGACGATTTGATGCAATATATCCCCGCGCCCGATTATCCTACGGGGGCGGTTCTGATGGGTAGGTCTGCCGTAAGACAGGCGTATAGGACGGGCAAAGGCGGCGTGGTGCTCCGCGCTAAGACCGATATAGAGGAATTTGCCAACGGCACGCGCGAACGCATCGTCGTGACGGAACTGCCCTATCAGGTCAATAAAGCATTGCTCATTAAGAGCATTGCCGACCTCGTCAAGGACAAACGCGTGGAGGGCATTTCCGACGTCAAGGACGAGTCCGACCGCAGTGGCATGCGCATCGTCATCGACCTGAAAAAGGACGCGAACGCGCAGGTCGTGCTGAACACGTTATATAAACACACCAACTTGCAGGTCAAGAACGGCATCATCATGCTCGCGCTGGTGGACGGAGAGCCGAAAATCCTCAACCTCAAGGAAGTGCTCGAGCAATACCTCATGCACCAGGAATCGGTCATCACCCGCCGTACGCGTTACGAGCTGGCGAAAACCGAAGAGCGCGAACACATCGTCAAGGGACTCGTCATCGCGCAGGCGAACGTCGATCGGGTCATTGAGATCATCAAGACCAGCAAGGACTCCAACGAGGCTATGGAGACTTTGATGAACGAGTTCGAACTCAGCGAAAAGCAGGCGAACGCCATTTTGGAAATGAAACTTCGCAGACTGACCGCGCTGGAAGTGGATAAGCTCAAGGAAGAACTGCTCGAACTCGACCGCACGATTGCGGATTTGAAAGACATTCTCGCCAACGAATGGCGCGTGAAGGAGATCGTGAAAGCGGATCTCATGAATATCCGCGAAAAGTATCCTTCGCCGAGAAAGACGGAACTTTCCTACGATTACGGCGAAATCGACATTGCGGACCTTATCGAAAAGGAAGACATCGTCATCAGCATGACGCACTCGGGCTATATCAAGCGTCTGCCCGTTTCGGAATACCATACGCAGCGCCGCGGCGGCAAGGGTATTACGGCGCACAAGCCCAAGGAAGAGGACTTCATCGAAAACATGTTCGTTTCTTCCACGCACGATGACATTTTGTTCTTCACCAACAAGGGCAAGGTTTACAGCATAAAGGGTTACGAAATCCCCGAAGCGCAGCGTACGGCGCGCGGCAGGGCAATCGTCAACCTCATTCAGCTCGGCGAGGGCGAAAAGGTGCAGGCGGTCGTGCCGCGTAAGGAAGACGCGGAAGGCTATATTGCCATGGCGACTAAGCGCGGACTCATCAAGAAGACGTCGCTCAGCGAATTTGCAAGTATTCGCAAAGTCGGAAAAATCGCCATCAGCATCGTCGAGGGGGACGAACTCATCTCCGTACAGCTTACGAGCGGCGAAGACGAGATCATCATGGCGTCCCACGAGGGTAAGTGTATTCGATTCAGCGAAAAAGACGTCCGCCCGATGGGGCGCGACACGCAGGGCGTGCGCAGCATGAACCTCGGCGACGATGACAGACTGGTCGATATGGCGGTCATTAAGTCCGATTGTGAGATCATCACCATTACGGAAAACGGTTACGGAAAGCGTTCCGATATCGAAGATTACCGTCTGCAGCAGAGGGCGGGCAAAGGTATCAAAGCGGGCGTGTTCAACGAAAAGACGGGCAAGCTCGTCAACCTCAAGCTCGTGCACGAAGACGAAGACGTCATGATCATCGCTGACAGCGGCATCATTATCCGTATCGCCGCGAAGGATATTTCCAAAATCGGGCGCGATACGCAGGGCGTGCGCGTGATGAAACTTTCGGAAGGCAAGGTCGCGGTCGTGGCAATCACGCCGCACGGAGAGGAAAAGGAAGACGACGAGGAAATTTCGGAAGGAGCGGAAGGCGAAAGCTCGGTTGCGGAAACGCAGGTCGGCGCCGCGGAAGACGGCGCGGTATCCGAAAATTCCGAGCCGCAGGAATGATAAAAAATTAAAAATATAAAACACTTTGCCCGCGCCGTATTCGGCGCGGGCAAAGTAATTTAATGCGAATTTTTTTAATTGCTGCTTGATATAAAAACGCGCGCACCCGTGTCGGGTGCGCGCGAAATATTAAAATCAAACTAAAACCAAACGCGAAAAATCTTAATCGGAGATCTTTACGATGGTATCGTAAATTTTCTCGTTATTTTCCAGTCGCGCCGCCATGTTTTTAAAAACTTCCGGCACGTCGGCGTAGGCGCATTCGTCGAATTTGATCTTTTTAAGGTTGCAGGCTTTATTCGCGATGAGGTTGATGCTGGAAGAAGTATAGCCGTAACCCGTGTTGACGGAGTGAATGACCAGCTGTTTTTTTACGGCGTTCGCAAAGGAAACGGTGGTATTCTTGCCCGAAAGTCCCGTAAAGGCGACGTGCGCGTTATATCCCGCGAGCAAAAACGCGCTCTTAGGACTGATGTCGGAATCGGAAATATACACGACGCTTTTCGCCATTCTGCCGCCGGTGATAGAGGAAACTTCCTTTATCCAATTATCCTTTTCGCCGAGGGTGTAATAAATGCCGCAGTTTTTCGCGACTTGCAGATTTTCTTCATCCACGTCGATGAGGATAGGCACCGCCTGATAGTAGATGAGCAGCTGACTCAAAATATTGCCGAAATTGTTTGCGCCGATGATGGCGATGTGGTCGCCCTTTTGTATGTCGAGTTTGTCGATGATGGAAAGCGAAAGGGATATGTGTTCGATGAAGAGCGCGTCGTTATCGGAAACGCTTTCCGGCAGATAATAGAGGTTGGAAGATTCCGTCGTGACGAAGTTCCTTAAAAAGCCGTTGAAATTTTCGCCCGCGATCTGCATATCGGAACACTTGCCCGGTTCGCCGTTGTTGCAGCTGAAACATTTTTTGCAGGGGAGTGTAGGGCTTATGTAAACGCGCGTGCCCTGTTTTAAGTCGAACAGGTTTTGCCCCGGTTCGCTGACGATGCCGATGCCGTATGCGCCGGGCACGGTGTTCGCGGGTTCGCCCTTGATAAAGTGCAGCGCGTCGGGTAAGGTGATCATCGCTTTCGTGACCATCACTTTCGTTTCGGTGGTTACGTCAAAAGATTCTTCAATGGTTTTGTCTTCCGTCTGCTTAGCGCCGACGATGTGCCAACCTTGCATAATACCTCCGTTTCCGCCGTAAAAACATCAGTATTTACGGCTGTTAACGAAATTAAGTATACTCCAAAAGGCAAAATAAATCAAGTAATTCGCATAAGTAAAATTTTTTCCGTTATCGGCGTAAAAAAATGTTGACTTAATTAAAAAAATATTATATAATCTTTAAGAAATCTTAAAACGAGCGAAAGCGTAAGGTAAAATAAAGCAGAAAAGAGGTGAAATCTTATGAAGAAAGACGTGCATCCGAATTACCACGAAGTAACGGTCGTGTGCGCTTGCGGCGAAACCTTCAAAACCGGTTCGACCAAGAACACCGATACGATCAAAGTGGAAATTTGCAGTAAATGTCATCCGTTTTTCACGGGCAAGCAGAAACTTGTCGACACCGGCGGCCGAGTGGATAAGTTTAACAAGAGATACGGAATCGAACAGCAATAGCCAAAAATATCGGCTTCAAGTCTATCTATGCTTGAAGTCGTTTTTTTTACATCGCGTGAGGGAAGCGTTTTGAAGAAAAACAAGGACAAAAAACTGAAAAAAACTTCTGTCGGCGGGCAGGCTGTGATGGAGGGCGTGATGATGCGCGGTAAAAGCGCCATGGCGACCGCCGTCCGCGACGCGGACGGCATTATCCGCGTGGAGAGCGTCCGCATCACGCCGACGGAAAAACAGAAAAAAATATTGCGTTTTCCCGTCATTCGCGGCGTCGTCAGTTTCGTCTCCTCGTTCGTGACGGGCATGAAGACGCTGATGCGTTCCGCCGAAGTGTTCGGGGAAGGCGAGCCGTCTAAGTTTGAAAAATGGCTGGCAAAAACCTTTAAAGTCAACGTGATGAACGTCGTGTTGTTTTTGTCCGCGCTTCTCGGCGTCGCGCTGGCGGTCATGCTCTTCGTTTTGCTCCCCATCTGGTGCAGGCGCGGAATCGAGCTTATCGTCGGCAACGGTTTTCATTTTTCCGTCGTAGCGAAAAACTTTATCGAAGGCGGGTTTAAGATACTCGTCTTTGTGGGATATATTCTCTTGATATCGCTGATGAAGGACGTGAAGCGGCTTTTCATGTATCACGGCGCGGAACATAAGACCATCGCCTGTTACGAAAAGGATTTGCCCCTCACGCCGGAAAACGCGCGCACCTGCTCTCGCATACATGATCGTTGCGGAACGACGTTCATGGTGTTCGTCATCGTCATATCCATTTTGGTTTTCGCCGCGGTGGAAGCGATTTTCGGCGCGTACGGCATCGAAGTGGAAAAGATATGGCGCGTTCTTTTGAAAATAGCCTTGTTGCCCGTTGTGGCGGGACTTTCCTATGAATTGTTGAAAGCGCTTGCAAAGACCGATTCCAAAATCGTTTTGCCCCTCAAATGGCCGGGCATGCTGCTTCAGAAGATCACCACCCGCGAGCCGGAAGACGAAATGCTGGAAGTGGCGATTACTGCCTTTAACAAGGTCATGGAAATGGACGCAGACCCGAGCATACCTCCACAGAAGTTCCTTTCCGCAAAAAAGCGCAGGGAAATTACGGAAGACGTGAAAAAACAGCTGAAAGCGGCGGGCATCGACGAAGACGCGGAAGCGGAATGGATCGTTTCCATAACGCTCGGCGTAAAACGTTCGGACGTGTATTCCGACGCCGTCGTAACGCCGAAGAACGCGGATAAAATTTATAAACTCTTGAAGGAACGCCTGACGGGCAGACCGCTTTGGTACTGCGTGGGCGATACGGAGTTTTACGGATATAAAATCAAGGTAGACGAGCGCGCCCTTATACCTCGACCCGAAACGGAAGAACTCGTCGAGCATGCTTTGAAGACGCTCGACGGAACGAAAACGGCGCTCGATTTGTGTACGGGCAGCGGCGCTATCGCCGTCGCGCTGGCGAAAAAGAGCGGCGCAAAGGTGATTGCGTCCGATGTTTCCTTAAAGGCGCTGGAGCTTGCGGAGGAAAACGCGGCGGAAAACGGCGCGGAGATAGAGTTCGTCAAAGGCGATCTTTTCGAGAACCTGCAGGGGCGGAAGTTCGACGTCATCGTCACCAATCCGCCGTATATAAGGCGAGCCGACATTGACAAACTGCAAAGGGAAATCCGTGAATTCGAACCGGTTCTCGCGCTGGACGGCGGGGAAGACGGGTTGGAATTTTACAGGCGCATCGCGGCGGAGGCGAAGGAGCATGTCGCTATGGGCGGGTATTTGTTCGCGGAATGCGGCGAAGATCAGGCCGAACAAATCGCCGCAATGTTTGAAAATGCGGAAATCATCAAGGATATCAACGGAAAAGACAGGATAGTGAAGGCGGTGTTTTGATGTTTAAAAAACTCGATAAGATGTTGGAGCGATACAACAAATTGACCGAGCTCACGGGGAATAGCGACGTCATTTCCCGTATGGACGAGTGGAAGGCGTATACCAAGGAACTCGCCGATATGCGGGAGACGGTGGAAAAATACCTCGAATATAAAAAAGTTTCTTCCGAGCAGGAAGCCGCAAAGGAAATGCTGGAAACGGAAACGGACAGGGAAATGAAGGAAATGCTTTCCGAAGAGGTTTACGCCTGCAAGGATCGGCTGGAAACGATCGCGGCGGAGCTTCGGGTGCTGCTTATTCCCAAAGACCCCAACGACGACAAGAACGTTATCGTGGAAATCCGCGCGGGAGCCGGCGGCGAGGAGGCGAGCCTCTTCGCTTACGAGCTTTATAAAATGTACCTGAAATTTGCCGAGAAAAACCGCTGGAAATGCGAGGATATGGACAGTAACGAAACGGAGCTCGGCGGCATGAAGGAAGTGGTGTTTTCCATTTCCGGACGGGGCGTTTATTCCAAATTGAAATACGAAAGCGGCGTGCACCGCGTGCAGCGCGTTCCCGAAACGGAATCGCAGGGCAGAGTGCACACTTCCACGGCGACGGTGGCGGTGCTGCCCGAAGTGGAGGACGTGGAAGTCAATATCGACGAAAAGGATTTGAAGATCGATACGCTCAGGTCGAGCGGCGCGGGCGGACAGCACGTCAATAAAACGGAATCGTGTATCCGCATGACGCACCTGCCGACGGGCATCGTCGTGCTTTGCCAGGACGAGCGTTCTCAAACCAAAAACCGCGAAAAGGCGATGCGTATCATGAAGAGCCGCCTTTACGATTATTATCAGAGCAAATACGATAAAGAATACTCCGACAACCGCCGTTCGCAAATCGGCACGGGGGATCGTTCGGAGCGTATCAGAACTTATAATTTTCCGCAGGGCAGGGTGACCGATCACAGGATCGGCTGCACGCTCTACACGCTGGACACCTTTATGCTGGGCGACATCGAGGAGATGATAAACGCCCTGCAGATCGCAGACAGAGAAGCTAAACTCGCCGCGGGCAGCGACGAAGAATAAACGATTAGGAGAAATACCATGGAAATCACGAAAAGAGTCAAGAACATCGCGCCCTCGCTTACGCTGGAAATCACCGCGAAAGCGAAAAAAATG
>CASETU010000149.1 GCA_949290895.1 uncultured Bacillota bacterium | reverse complement strand
GATAACGGTTACGTTGGAAAGACGCAGGCGCAAATTAACAATACGTCGTTGGATTTCACGTCGGTGCAAAATAAATTTTTGGAAACGGAAAATAAAATTCTGTTCTGCCCGAACGGGTTGTGGCTTGAAAGGGAAATGGAAGCGAACTACGACCCCGAAGAGCTCAACGTCGAGTTTATCAAGACGCCCGTTTTGAGCGCGCTCAGCGAACAGCTTTCCTATTATTCCGAAACGCGCGGCTACGGCGAACTTTCCGCCGCCGAGCAGAAAAAATACGACGCCGTACTGAGCGACATCATCGACTATGTCGACGGCACGAGCGCCGAAAAGCCGAAATTCAACGGACAAGAAGTTTCCGACGCGGATATCGAGCGGGTAAGGGACGCCATGGCGTTCAATTCCGCCGCGTACAATTTCAATTCCGTCATTCCCGCATACAGTACGAAAATTGATTTGGCAAAGGAATTTTTGCAGCTCATGGCGACGGATAAGGGGCTGGAAACGATGTACGTCGCCTGCGGCGGTTCCGCGCCGTTCGAATACGGCGAAAGCAAGTTGGACGCATTACACGATTCGGGCACGCTCACCGATTTTACCTACAGCGCTAACAAACTGATCCTGGAAGGGCAGTATACTTTCGGATATTTCGGGGATTTGTTTTCCAAAAACAATTTATGGGACTTTAACATGACCAGCCAGACCATCGCCGCATGGTTTGCCGCACCCAGCGCAAAGGACAGGGTATCCGCGCAGGAACTTTGGTACGAACATTACGAATACGTAAAGGGAATGTGGCCCACGTATCTGCGTACGGCGGGCATCGGGTTATAATAATTTGAGGTAAATTATGAAAAACGTCATCAAGCGGATTTTGACGCTTTGCCTGATCGCCTGCATCGCGTTGGGCGCGGCGTCCTGTTCGGGTAAAAGTCCCGAAAACGAGATAAAAGTGGTTTCCGCATACAATACGTTGAAAGTGATGCAGACGGGCGATTTTCCCGATTTGGGGCGCAGCATGGAGGTTTTGATGGTCAAAGGGGAAACGGAGAGCGGTCAGCTTATCGTTACCCCCGAAAAGGACGTGAAAGACCTTTCGCTGAACGTTTCGGAACTGAAAATGAAAGAAAACGCTGCCGTGACTTTTCCGACGGAGCAGATAAGGGTATATTTTCAAAAATACATTTATGTGAGCGTGAAAACTGCGGGAAATCAGAACGAAAATTATCCTGCCGGCTATATTCCCGACATGCTTTTGCCGCAGGAACAGGCAAAGGAATATAACGAAAATTCCGTCAAAGGCGGCCAAAATCAAGGTCTTACGATCGAATTTACCACGACGGCGGAAACGCCCGCGGGTGAGTATGCGGGGGAATTCACCCTCGTTGCGGACGGGCGGGAATTCGCGGTTCCCGTAAAGCTTGTCGTTTACGACATTACTTTGACGGGCATAAACGGCATGACCTGCATGGTCGCGGGCGCGCAGTATTCCATGAGCGGAGAGTACGATACGACGGCGGAATCTTACAGAACTTATTACGAGACCGCGATGAACGAATATAAATTCAATTTCGAATTTCTGCCCGATTCCCTCGACCCGGAAAAGATGGCGGAAAGCGCGATATACTACTGGGACAATCCGAATTTCACGAGTTTCAATATACCGAATTCCACGTATAGTTCCGGAAATTTCGATATCGCGAACCAGCTGAAACTCGGCGAGCTTTACGAATATTTTTCCGCTTTGGCGCAAAAGAGCGAACCCGGGCGCGTTCTGTTCGACAAGGCGTATATCTACTTTAAGCATACCGACGAGGCGACTTCTTCCAAATACGGCGTGGTGCAAAAAGCCATGCAGGATGTTTACGATTTGCAGGAAAAGCTTTTAAACGACCTGGAAAACGCGGGGTATTTCGACGGTTACGGCGAAGACTACCGCGCAGAATTCGAAAGCAGTCTGAAAGGGATTCCCCTTATTCTGACAGGAGACATGACGCAGGCGGTCTCGCTGGGCGATTCCGTAAACACCTATTGCGTGCGCATCGACAGCCTGAACGTTCCTTACGAGCGCGAACTTTTTGAAAACATAAAGTCGGAAAACGGCGATATCGGCGGACAGACGTGGTTTTATACCTGCATGGAGCCCGTCTATCCCATGCCTTCCCATCACATCGACGACATGCTGCTCGGCTCGCGCGTGATGCGGTGGATGCAAAAGGATTGGGATTTGGACGGATATCTTTACTGGCAGACCTTTTCCTATTCCAGATGGACGGGGTCGGAGACGGTCACGCTTGACCCGTATACCGATCCGGTCAGGTTCCCGAACACCAACGGCGACGGATATCTCGCTTATCCCGGCAAAAAATACGGTTTGGATTGCTTTTTGCCTTCCGTGCGCATGCTTTCTTTCCGCGACGGACAGGAAGATTACGACGTTTTGTGCAAGTTTGAAGAAATTCTCGATGAAAAAGCGGCGTTTTACGGCATAGACGCGAAAGAAGTTTCTTCGTCGCTATATTTAAGCGGTTTGTACGAATCGCTGTATACGGGCGCCGTGGTAAACGATGACGACGCGAATTTTTACCGCGTCAGGAGGGAGCTTTTGGAACTTGCGGTCAAACATTCTTCCGATACGAAGTTCCTTGCGACGGCAACCGTCAACGGCGCGACGGCGCAAAGTTCGCTATATCTTGCCGAAGGTTACGGTCTGAAAGTCAACGGTAAAACGCTCGAGGGCGAAGTTTGCGGCGGCGGAAGAAAGTACGCGGTTTCGCAGCAGCTCGACGAGGCGGCGTTCCTCGATGTAGAGATACTGAAAGACGGGGAAGTCGTCGAAACGCACGAGATTTTTGTTTCGGGTAAAACCGCGCAAATCGCGCTGGAGGACGAAACATCCGTTTACACGAGCGAGGGGAGCGAGGTCTCGCATGTCGGCGGCAGCGCGGTCGCGACCATTCGCTGTCAGGGCGATGATTTCAAGGAAATGACGGTATTTACGCCTTATTTGGGAATTTCGCGGGAAGTTTTCGGCGGCGTGGGACTCGATGAGTTGGAAAAAGCCGAGTTTACGATTAAAAATACGTCCGAATATGAAATCGATTTTACGGTAAGGTTCAAAAGCGCGTATTCGTCGTACGATCTGGGCAGTTACACGCTTGCGGCGGGCGAAAACAAGACCATCGTCATCGAGCAGATATATTCCTACGCGGGCGAGTTTTCGTCGCTCGGCAGTTCCGCCGTCGAATTGTGTTTCGATAATTTTTATATTGACAAAAACGGAGAATATTTGAAGTTCGAAGATCGCGAAGTGGAACTTTCGTCCTTTTACTATACGCTGAGAGGGAGGATAGAGACATGAAATTCAAAAAAATTATAGCCGTCATGCTCTCCGCGGTATGCGCTTTGATCGCGGCGGGGAGTTCCGGGTGTAAAAAATCCGCCCCCGCAGCTACGGAATTTTGCGTGATGAACGGGTACGAAAATTATTCCGACTTGGAAAAGACGCTCATGAACGACAACATTTTCGGGAAAGCGACCATCTGTAAGGACGGGAATTTCGTTACCGAGGGCGAAGGCAGCATGAAACTCGATTTGGATTTCGATTCCGAATTTACCGCGAGCAGTCAGTTTGCCTGCGTGTTTAAGTTGAATGTAGACAGATACGATGAAAAATTCCGCTGGCTGGACGACATAACGGATATTTGCATCGATATTTACAATGCGCAGGGAACGAAGTACGACCTGTACGTCGGCGTTTACGGAGATCAAAACAAATGCTGGCTGAGCGACGGCGCGAAGATCGCCGCGAACGGCTGGAATTTTGTCGATATTCCCGTAAAGCCGTGGTTTTTCGAAGAAGATACTTTAGTGCGGGAATACAGGTTTTATATCGACGGCGTTACGGAAAGCGAAGAAAAGAAAGCGACGTTTTATGTCGACAATATCCGGATCGGCGTCGGCGCGGAAGGCGTGTTTTCGCCGCGGGAACTGCCCGCTCAAAGCGCGGGGGAGAACGAAATATTAGACTTTGACTGTGCGGACGATCTCGACTATATTCTTTCCGTGCAGTCGGTTGCGGACGGCGAATTTCTGCCCTTTTTGTCCGTCGGACAGTCTCCTTACGTAAAAATCGGAGAAAACAGCGGCGCGCTGAAAGTCGGTTTCGGCCGAACGCACGCTTGGGGCTTGGCCTATGTGGAAGGCAACGGGTACGATATCTCCGTGCATGAGAGCCTGCTTTCGAAAATAGCGAATCAGAAGTCCGTCGGCATAGTTTGTTACAATCCCGATTCGACCGTTCACGGAGTTACCTTGACGGCGCAATCGGCGGGGCGAATTTATTCGCAAAAAGTATATGTGGAAAGCGGCGCGACGGAAAAAATCGAGCTTGTCGTAGACGGCGCGAGCGGGCTGGATTCGCTGTCGTTAAGGATAGACAGCTGGAATCTGACCGACAGCGGCTGTCTGTATTTTGCACAACTCAGGTATGTTGCGTAAGGAGCGAGCGCGTATGAAAAAAACAGTAAAATTATTATGGGCGGTTTCCTTGCTTTTGACGGGGCTTGTAATTTTATCGGCGGGGTGCAAAGACGGGAAACAAAGAGTTTCTTTCAGGAGCGTTTATTATGCGAACTACGGCGAATGGTTTGCCTTTCCCGAGGCGGACTCCGTTCGGGCGACCGCCGCCGACGGCGGCGACGCGCTCGTCGAAGGCAATAAGTTGTTCGTGGACGATACTGACGATTATGCTCTCGTGTTGATTTGCGGCGGCAAGGAATACGAAAGCGTATTGAAAGTCAACGCCGTCATCGCTCCCGACATCTACGTTTCGCAGAATATCGCTTACGGCGTCGCAGGAGAGGAGACGGCTTTGCCCGCCGCCGTCGCGCACGACGGCGTGCAAGAAATCCCCGTGGAAAAAAACGTTTATTTCGGCGAAACGTCCGTCGATATTTCGCAAGGTTTCTTTCCCGAAACGGCGGGAAATTACGAATATGCCGTCACGGCGCAAGTTGCGGGAAAAACGTTTGAAAAGCGGATTCCCGTCTATATCGAAAGCGCGGCGGAAAAATATGCCGATAAAATCGTGTCCTTCGATAAGCCCTACGGTTTGGAGCAGATGGCGTTTGCCGACGATAAGATATCTTACAGCGAGGACTTTGCCGTCGAGGACGAAAGCGGTTCGACGCGCATGAGCGTGGCGACGAAATATTCGGGGGATATCTTGTTGGTTAACACCGAATGCGAAGACGTTACTTGTTATGACGCGATTTATTTTTACGTGTATAACGACAGCGACGTCGATCTTTCCCTCGCGATTTTCTGGGCGCAATGGGTGGAGCTCGCGCCGCGCGCATGGACGGAAATTCTGATTGAAACGGACGAAATCGACGAAATGATCGCGACGGGCGCATATCCGACGATAAAGGAAAACGTCAGCGCGAAGAATATAAACGGTTTTTACATGAGCGTAAACATCAGCGATTATGAAGATTATATTTTCAATGACGACGCATTGTATTTTTCGTCGATACGTGGCTTGACGGCGGCGGGCGTAGACGCGCTGAACGAAAGAATCGATAAGGTATGCGCCGCGGGTGCGCTTACCTTGCGGGACGCTACTTTTATCGAATACGGTTATTCGAATCTCAAGGAAACCGAAAAAGCGCGGATTTCCGAATACGCTTTTTATAAGCAGCTTAAAATCGATAAAATATTGCAGGACGCCGACGTAGAGAAAAAAGAAGATAAAATTCTTTATTTCGACAACGCGATAGGTCTTACGCAAATCATGCAGCCGTGGACCGATTACGCGATGGAAACGACGGACGAAATGACCTATTTCGGTGAAGGCGTTTTAAAGATTTCCGTGACGGAAAAAACTTACGAAACGGAAAATGCAGATATCTGTTTTGAGATCGTGCAACCGTTCCTTTACGATTTAAGCGGTTACGATTACGTTACGTTCGGTATCTATTACGATTCGGATAAGGAGATGCTGCTCTATAACGACGATTCCAACTTTAAAAACATAGGTTCGGCGTGCCGTCAGCAGCTCAAGCCGAATCAATGGAACGAAATCGTCTTGTCGCTGGGGGACAACGACGAAATCGAAAACAGTTATTTCTGGGTGATTTCCGACGATTCCTGGTCGCCCTTCGGAACAGACTTTTCCTTTTACGTTTCCTCGTTCTATGCGGGCAACGGCAATCCCGATTTGTCGGGATACAAAGTGCCTTTCGACGAAGAAACGGGTTCGCAGTATTTGAGCGTTTACAATAACGCGGCGTTTGCGTATTCCGAAGAGGTGAAGTATGGTGACGAGCAAGGCAGTACGCGTGTTTTCGCCGCGGAAAACGCCGACGGCGGACAGCTTTATCTCAATATTGAAAATTCCTTCGAAAAGTCCGTCAAGGGGTATGCCGTGTTTTCCATGTACGTTTATTACGAGGGAACGCACAATTATACGGTTTATTTTATTCCGAAAGGATATTACGATTTGAATCTCGCCGTCGAACAAAGCCTGAAAAGCGGAGAATGGACAAAAGTCGTGTTTTATTTGCCGGAGGGGAAAACTCTTTCGGAATACGGCATCATGGTCATGGACGCGTATAACGGCTGGAAGTTCTATTCCGAAGACGCGGTGTATTTTTCCGCTCTGCGGTTTGAACGTTTTAACGAACAAGACGGAATCGCTTTCGATTCTCCGTATGTTTCCGAACAAATCGAAGTGCACAGCAACGCGCTGCTCACCTATACCGAGGACGTAAAATACGAAGGCGAAACGGGCAGCACGAAAATTTCCGCCGCCGACGACGCCAACGGATACGAACTTTATTTCCATTTGAGAAATTCCGCTGCCGTCACGCAACCCACGATTTATTCCATGTACGTTTACAACGCGGGTTCACGGGATTACGTGCTGAATATTCTTTTGAAGGGCTACTATCCCGGGGCGGAAGGGGCGAACGCGACCGCTTACGTGCTGAAGAAAAACGAATGGACGAAGGTAGAATATCTGCTGACGGAAGGCGACAGTTTTGCCCGCTACAGCATGATGATCGCCAATAACTGGACTTTCACGCAAGGCGACGAATTGTATTTTTCCGCATTGAAACCGGAACGAATTGTAGAAGTCAACGGCATTGAGTTCGATAAAGAAATCGGCGAGGAATCGTTGTTTACCGTTTGGAACGGCGTGGCTTCGTTCAATACGGAAATAAAATACGAAGGCGAAGCTGGCAGCACGGAAATTTCCGTCAAACCGGACGGGAACGGAAAGCAGATTTATATGAATTTCGAGTGTTTTAACCTGAAAGTGAATAAAAACACGGAATTTACCTTCAACGTGTATTATGACGGGGATTATGATTATACGATTTATATTATGAAAACCAACTATTGGAACCCCGCGTCGGCGTTGACGGCGGTATCTTTGCGGAGCGGCGAATGGACGGAAGTATCGTTTGAGATTCCCGCCGGCACGGCGCTTGACGATTATTCCTTTATGATTATGGACGAAAGCGGAAATTTTGCCGCCAAGGATAAAATATATCTTTCCGCTTTAATAAAAGTTTAACGAAAAAACCTGACGTAAAAGATAAATAACGGATAAAAGAAAGCGCTCCGAAATTTTCGGAGCGCTTTCTTAAAACGGTTGTTTCTTTTGTTTATGATAAAAATTTTTACAGGGAAAATGCGTGAGGTAAGGGGGATCGATGATTGATTTTTATGTGCTGTTGTGATAGAATATAGAAAAATTATATTGAATAAGGTATTGTAAGGAAAATATGATATTAGAAAAAGTTTCTGCCGAAAGCGAAGATATTGCCGTAATAAAAAGGGATATGCAGGATGCGTTTCAAGTCGGGGCAGAAAAGTATTTCGGCAAAAACGAGAAAAAAATTCTTCCCGACAAGGATATCGATAAATCTCTTTTCGCCAAAGGTGCGGCAATTTATAAAGCTGTGGAAAACGGTGAGATTATAGGGGGAGTTGTCGTTTGTATCGACGAAAAAACGCAATGCAATCACCTTGATCTTCTTTATGTCAAGAACGGGGTGCAAAGCAAGGGCGTCGGACAGGCGATTTGGAAAGAGATAGAAAAACTATATCCCGATACAAAGGTTTGGGAGACATTTACGCCTTATTTTGAAAAGCGGAACGTGCATTTTTATATCAATGTCTGCGGGTTTCATGCGGTGGAGTTTTTTAATCCGAAACACAAATCGACGGATATTCCCGATGACATGGTCGGCGGCGATTATTTTTTCCGTTTTGAAAAAATCATGAAATGACGAAAACGCAATCGCAAAGTTGCAAAGGGAAAACGCGCGGCGGGAGAAAAATTTTTCTCCCGCCGCTTTTTCGCCGCCGATAAGGTTTGACAGCGGCGAGCACAATCGTTTATAATAAAAAGAAAAACGGAGTCAAAACATGGTATTGCAAAACGAATTTTTGCGCGTGGAGATAAGTAGCCGCGGGGCGGAACTTACGAGCGTGAAAAACAAAGAAGGATACGAATACATCTGGCAGGCGGACGAAAAGATATGGGCAAAGCATTGTCCCGTGCTCTTTCCCATCTGCGGCAGGCTGATCGATAAAAAGTATCGTTACGGCGGCAAAACGTACGAGATGAATTCCCACGGATTTGCCTCCGTAAGCATTTTTCGGGAGGAACGTGTTTCCGATACCGAGGCGAAGTTTATTTTGCAGGAAAGCGAAGAAACGTTGAAACAGTATCCTTTCCGATTCGTGTTTACCGTGCGCTATAAGTTGGAAAATAACGCGCTTACGGTGGAATATCGCGTGGACAATCCCGCAAATGAGAACTTATATTTCAGTTTCGGCGCGCATGAGGCGTATAATACCGAAGACTTTGAAAAATGGTCGGTTGAGTTTGAAAAAAGGGAAGACCTTTACCTTAAAAAACAACCCGTTTTGGGATATCTGGAAGAGGGACGGACGCCGTTTGAAAAGGGCGCGAAAGAATTGCCTTTGTCGTATGCGTTATTTGAAAAGGACGCGCTCATTTTCGATGATATCAAGTCGCGCGCGGCGGTTTTGAAAAAGGAAGGCGAACCCGTAGTGAAAGTGGAGTTTGCCGATTTCAGAGAATTGCTTTTGTGGACCAAAGTCGGCGCGCCGTATTTATGCATCGAACCGTGGAACGGCTTGCCCGATTACGTGGGGAATAGCGGTGAACTTTCCGAAAAGAAGGGGATAATCGAACTCGGCGGGGGAAAGAGCTTTTCTTCTGTGCACAAAATCACGTTTTTCCGTTAAAAAAAGCGGCGTTTTCGCCGCTTTTTTTTCATGAGTTATTGCGCAAAGCAAAACGAAATGCTATAATAATAAAAAACGGACAGGGGAAGAAATTTGGATAAACTGCAAAAGACGCTTTCGTTGGCGGACGCATTGAAAGACATGGCAAAAACGCAAAGCGGCGCGGAAAAAGACGCGCTCTGCTCCGCCGCGGAAATTTTGGAAGAATATGCCGCGCTTTTGAAACAAAACGAGGCGGACGCCGCCACGGAAAACGGCAATACGAAGTGGACGGACGAAGAGGAAAAGGCGCTTGCAAAAGAGTATAAAGGCGGCATGCGCATTGCAGCGATCGCTTCGGCGCACCGCCGCAGCATGAGCGGTATTTTATCCCGTCTTTCCAAGCTGGGGCTGCTCAACGAAAATGACGTCAACGGCAAAAAGCGTTGGACGGGAGAAGAAGAGGCGCAGCTTATCGCGGAATTCGGCGAGGGCTTGGAGCTCGAAGAACTTGCAGAAAAACATAAGCGCAGCATGAGCGGCATCATCGGCAGGCTATCCAAACTCGGTCTTTCGGAGTAAAACGGCAAAAAACGCACATACTGCAGGTATGAAGAAGTTATGCGTTTTTTTAAGTATGTTGTGTTTGTTTGCGGGGGCGTTTTCCGTTTCCGCGAACGTGCGTGAAAAGTGCGTTGCTTTTGCGGCGCCGCAAAACGTCGTTGCTGAAAGTACCGTATTGCAACGCGCTTTCGGCAGGATTTTTTCCGCCGAAAGTTACGATAAAGTCGTTCTGCGCGGGAAAGCCTTTGAAAACGGACCTTATTACACCGACATTTCGATTACGGTGCGCGGAAAAAGCGGCGAACTTACTATTGTCCCGCGGGAAAACGGCGGATACGGCGCGCATATCGAAACCGTCAGTTTTGACGGCGTGAAGGATCAGATCTTTTACGGTGCGGCAAGCGGCGGCAGCGGCGGATTCGGGTATTACTATGTTTACGACGTGCAAAGCGGCAAGGCGGTGACGCTTTTCGATGCGGAAACCTATCCCGTTCCCTATACGGCGCGATATGTCGATTGTTTTAAGGTGGAAGTGAAAAACACCGATACCGGGGAAATCGTTTATATCGACATTTCGGGAAGGGACAGCGAATATCTTGCTGAGCTTTATTATAAGGACGGCCGGCTGAAAGCGCCCGTACAAGCGACGGTATCCGCCGTAAATGCGGCGTCGCCTTTTTATCTGAACGGGGAAAACCGCTACGGGCTGGAACTCATTTACCGCATCACGGGGCTGTATAACGCCGACGGGCTGGGCAACATCGTGGTAAGGACTTCCTTAACGGACGGTGCGTTCGTGCCGTTTTACGAAATCGTCGGGAGCTTTGCGGAAAAATAAGGCGTTTTTTGAAAATTCAAATTGACAAGACGGCGTTTTTGTTGTATGATAAAAGTAACGATAATTTCATCGGAGGAACGTTATGAAAAAGTATGTTTGCAGCGTATGCGGATATGAATACGACGAAGCGCTCGGCGATCCCGACAACGGCATTGCGCCCGGAACTAAATTCGAGGATTTGCCAGAAGACTGGACCTGCCCGCTTTGCGGCGTAGGCAAGGACGAATTTAACGAAGCTTAAATCGTAAATGCGGCTTGAAATACGTTTTCAAGCCGTTTTTTCATATTATTACAAAGGAAAAAAGAAATGAGAGGAATAAAAGTGCTGACGGCGTGCTTGTTGAGCATCGCCGCGTTTTGCTTTGCGTTTGCCGCGCCTGCCGCTTATGCCGCTGCGGAAGATAAGACGCTGGAAGAAGTGGTCTTTTATATGGAGCGCGGCGCGTCTGCGCGCACGGTGTCGGGCGAAAGCGGACTCAGATTTACCGCGCTCATGCCGAAAAGCGATTACGATGCTTTGCGTTTAAATAGTGATTACAGCGAAATCGAATACGGTATGCTGATATGTCCCGCCGATTACATCGAAAAATACGGTGCTCTGAACGCGGAAAACGTCTTCGGGGAAAACGCCGTATATACCGACGGCGCGGATGATGCGAAAGTTAAAATCATGCGCTTTTATTCCGACGAAATGACGGAAAACGAAGACGGCTATATGTGTTTCAACGGCGCTATCGTCGATATCTTGCCGCAAAACTATCTGCGGCAGTTTGTCGGCGTGGGATACATTGCGGCGAAGAGTGCGTCGGGAACGGAATATAAATTCGCCTGTCCGCAGGATAACGAGCGTTCCGTCGTCTATGTGGCGCAGCGCGCTTTGCAGGAGGAAGTGCTGTCCGAATCGCAGCGGGAAATACTCGGCGCTTACGAAAACGCGGCTGCGGAAACGCCTTGCTCGGTGCGTATCGTAAGGCATTTTGAAGAAGTCGGCGGCGAGCGAGTGGAAACGGAGACGGTGTCTTCCGCCGTAGGCGAGCTTGTCGCGGCGCAAATCGAAGAGTATGCGGGATACGCGCTCAACGAAAAGCGCAGCGTTTCGGAGAGCGTCGCTTATGCGGACGATAAGACTGAGCTGCACTTATATTACAACGATCTTTCGATAACCTCCGCCGCCGCGGGGCGGTACGCGATCGATCTTTCCGCCGCGCAGAACGTTCTCGATACCTCCGCTTTGTACGGAGCGGTGAAAAAAGTGAACGGAGCGACTGTCACGGAAAACGAAGGAAAGGTCGTCTTAAGCGCCGAAAGCATCGCCGCCATGCGTTTAAGCGCGGGGCAGACGGAATGGAAAATCGAAACGGAATTTCGAACGTATACCGCGCAGGTGTATGTTTACGATAAAATCATTTCCTCTTTCGAAGAGCTTGCCTGTCTGAACGAAAATCCGTACGGGCATTACCTTTTAGGCGGGGACGTCTATGCCGTATCGCCCTTTTCCGTTACGGAATTTCACGGCGTTCTGGACGGCGGCGGGCATTGCGTGTATAACGCGGCAAGCGCCTCTTATAAGGGGTTTTTTGAAAGCGTTTCGGAAACGGGCGTTATAAGGAACGTCGTGTTCAGAAATTTGCGCGCAGGTTCGGTCGGTTCCGCCGTATACGCCGCGCTGGCTTTCGAATTTAAGGGAACGGCGGAAAACGTGTATGTCGAAAGTTCCAACGCCCGCTATTTGTTTTATTCTCCGTCCGCGGGCGCGTCGATAGAGGGCGTCGTCGGCATATTGCCGAGCGGAAAGTCCGTCGTTGCAAAGGACAACGGCGCGGTGCTGAAAAACGGATTTACGTATCTCGGCGACGGCAACGGCAGCGGCTGTGCGGAGGAAAATTATTTTGCCGTAGGCGTGCTGTCTTCTTTCGTGCAGATGGCGCAGGGCTTGCCGTTAAACGGGATTAGCGCGGGCGATAACTTTGTCAAGGCGTTCGACACGTTTTTCGTGACGTTGTAAATGCTTTTTTTCGGCAGACGTCGCGGCAAAAGCGCATCGGACAAACAGTTAAAAATTAAAAGTGCGGCGAAATTTTTTCGCCGCACTTCGGTTATAAAGTAAAAAACGCAAGGACTTGCTTGGAAAATTAAACGTAACGGTTGTTTTTTTCGTCGTAATAAAAGCCGCACGCGTTGAGCGTTTTATCCAGCGATTCTTTCGAAACGCCGTAATCGTCGCAAAAAGATTCCAAAGAAGGGTATTCGTCGCGCAGTTTCATATTGACAAAGCCGTAAAGCAAAAACGGGTCTTGCGGTAAAGTGTTCATATCCGCATTATAGCATGCGTCGGAAAAAAACGCAATATATTATGCAAAATATTTTTCGTTATGCAATACGGCGGGGTGGTTCGGGGAAATCTCTTTCGCGCGGTTGTGATATTTTTTTGCAAGTTCCTTTTCGCCCAGGTTGTAATAGCATACGGAAAGTTCGATGAAGGGAACAAAGGTTTTGTATGCGGGATGCGAAAAGCCGCCTTCTTTGGAAACGTCGGGCGATACGACGGCAGCCTCGTACCAGTACGCCGCCGTTTTGTATTCTCGTTTCATTTCGAAAATATCGCCGATGCGGCACAATATTTCCGCGCGCGGCAGTCCGTAAGAAAAGCTCTTCAGCGCGGCGGCAAGCGCCGCGTCGTATTTTTTGAGCGCGAGATTGCAATCATATATGAGCTGGCACGCGCCGATGGCGTCCGTCTTCCAAAGCGAACTGTCCGTCAGCACGTCTTCCAAAATACAGATGCTTTCCTTGTACAGGCGGTTATAGAAAAGTTCGCGCCCGTAATAATACTTTTCCCGCGTCGAAACGAGCTGGCGGTTGAATATCGTCTTTTGGTAAAGTTCGAGGTTGCGTCTGCCGCTTTCCTTTTCTTTGCGGTGCGAAATCGCGCAGTCGGAATAGATGATTTTTCCCTGCGGCGCGATACATTCGTGCACAAAACCCTGCCACTTCAGGTTTGCCGTGCGGCGGAAAATGCGTTCGCGGTAATACGTGAAGGCGGGCGCGCCGTTTTCGTCGAAGTCTATGTCGTATTTGCACATCACGACGTCGGGAGAAAGCTCGTTTAAGGAATTTTTCAGTTCTGCAAACGCCGAAACGTTTTTTCCTTCTATCACGTCGTCGGCGTCCAGCCACATGACGTAATCGCCCGTCGCTTTGCCGAATGCGAAATTCCGCGCGGCGGAAAAGTCGTCGCACCACTCAAAATCATAGATCTTATCGGTGAATTTCGCGGCGATCTGTTTCGTTTTGTCCGTCGAACCGGTGTCGGCAATGATGATTTCGTCGATAAAGCTTTCCGCGCTTTTCAAACAGCGCTCCAGCGTGTCTTCTTCGTTTTTTACGATCATCGCAAGGGAAATCGTTACGGGCATGATTCTCTCCTTCGGGCAGAGCAAAAATTCTCCGCCGCCGAATATAATATATGAAGATAAACGTCGGTTTTTTCCGCATTCGGAAAAAAATTTCTTTTGCCGTGGATTTCGTAAAGACGGTTTTTCTCAGTCGGGTATTGACAAATTCGGGGATTTGATGTAGAATATTAAAAAAAGGGGGCGGAGAAGATGGATAAAAAAGTCATCATCAGCATAGGCAGACAATACGGCAGCGGCGGACGTGAGATCGGTGAAAAAATCGCCGAACGGTACGGCATTCCGTATTACGACAAACAGCTCCTCGCGATCGCCGCGCGTGAAAGCGGGCTTTGCGACGAGATTATCGCGCATTACGACGAAAAGAAGATTTCCGCCGCGTTTTTGTATACGTTGACGCCGAATCTTTATTCCTACGGCCTCGGCGGGCACGTCAACAACGAACAGCCCCTCGGCATGCAGGTCTTTTTTGCGATTTCATCGGTCATCAAAAAGGTAGCCGCGCAGGGTTCGTGCGTCATCGTCGGGCGCTGTGCCGACTATATCTTGCGAAACGACGAAAACCTTTTCAGCGTATTCGTCTGCGCGGACGAAAAGAGCAAGCTGGAACGCATCATGAAACGCAACAACATCACTTCCGAAAAAGAAGCGTATCAGCGCATGGTCAAGACCGACAGAAACCGCGCGCGATTTTATAATTATTTTTCCGACCATAAATGGGGCGCAGCGACCACCTACGATTTGTGCGTAAAGAGTTCGCATCTCGGCGTGGATAAGACGGTGGATACCATTTGTTCCGTCATAGACAATCTGTAAAAAATTGCGCCGCGTTACGCGGCGCAGTTTGATTT
>CASETU010000148.1 GCA_949290895.1 uncultured Bacillota bacterium | reverse complement strand
TTTCGCTTTGCGTAATGATTTTGATTCGTTACGCGCCTGCATTAAGTTACGTTTCCGCCGTAATTTCGCAAACACGAGACCTATACTTAGGCTCCGTCGCATTTTTAATGGGAACTGCAGAAAAATAAAATTCTTAAACCTTTAGTAATTTGAATATATATTTTGCAATTAACACGGGAATTATTGAAAGTTAAAAAATAAAAATATGCGCCTCCAAAAGTTAAAACTTTTGGAGGCGCATATCATTTCAGCAATGTATTTATTTTTTTAAAAATTTAATTGCCTTTCAAGAAAATAATTATTCGCTTACAACAAAACCGCCTTCTACGCTGAACAGCGCAGCGAGCACCGCCTGTTCCGCAAAACCGATCTGGTGGATAGCCCAGCTTTCGTTTTTCGTCCACGTTACGGTGAGCGTTGCCTGATAAGGCAACAGGTTGGTTTCGGGGTCGCGGTTCTGATAAGCCGTTTTCACGTTGTTGTTAAACGTCTTCATGTAATCTTTTGCGAGTTCTTCGTTATATTCGCGAAGATCGTAATACGCTTCGCACAAAATAGCGGCAAACCACGGATCGCCCTGATAATAATATTTCAACGCACCCGGATCGATGAGATAGAACGTTTTCTTCGCCGCGGCGGACGTGCCTACGGCATCGTCCATATATTCTGCCTTTTTCGTTTCATCTTCCGTACGATCGTACATGATGAGATCCGCTATAATCATGCTGCCGGAATTATATGAATAATGCACGCGGTTGATATCGCCGTCCGAACGGGTTCCGTCGGCATTAATTACCGTATGAATACCGTTCCAGTAATCATAGGAATCGGGCTTATTCTGCATTTTTTTACAGAACTGATAGAATTTTTCCGCCCATTCCATGTAGAAATCCTTTTCTTCCTGCGTTTCGGCGTAATCGGAAAGCAACGCATTGACAATAATCCCGCAGGCATTCGCGCTGAGTCCGCGTTCGAGGTGCTGTTCGTTGGCGTTATCCGTCAAACCGACTTCACTCCAAACCAATCCGCCGAGTTCGTTGTTCCAACCGGAAAGCACCCAGTTGTTGACGCGTATCGCCTCGTTAAGATACCATTCATCTTCGAAAATCTCGTAAGCGCGGAGGTAATTTCTCGCCACCCAGATGTTGTCGTCAAAGAAACAATCGCCGCTGCCGCCGTCGATGCGGTTTCCTCTGCCCGAATGATATTTGACGGAATTTTCCGCCGTATTGCTTTCGGGATTGCTCTGCCTGAAATACAGGAAATTATTGAGCATTTTACGATAGATTTCCTTTTGCTCTTCATCGTCGGGATAGAGTTTGCAAACATAATATTGCATTCCGACCGCGCTGAAATTCGTCCAAAGATAACCCGACTGCTGGGTATTATGATATTCCTTCATGTTGATATACGCTTCATCGCCTTCGCCGCCTTCCACGCCGTATTGCTCAAAAATCGTATCAACCATTGCCATCGCACGCGTTTCTTCCTCCGTGGGCCGCTCTACGGTTACGGGCGGTGTTTCAGGCTCTTTATCCTCGTCTTCACTTTGCCCCCCGCAACCGAACACCGCACCGCACATGACTGCAAGCGAAAGCGTGAGCGCTATCAAATTCTTTAAAAATTTCATAAAAATTTCCCTCTTTTAATTGTTTCTGCGTCTTCTGACGATCATGAACACCAACGCAGCCGCAGCCAACGCCGACGCGCTGACGAGCGTTACGCCCACGGAAACAGCACTGTTGCAGTTGCAGCCTTTGCCGTCGCCTTCTTCCTTGTCGCCACCGGTTTCGCCGCCTTCGTTGCCGCCTTCGCTTTCGCCGGGATATTCCGTTCCGGGGATTTTGCTTCCGTCAAGGTTAACGGGTCCGAGCAAGTCGAAATCCCAGTTCTTATCGGGGATCATGCTTGCAGAATCACCCATGACGGTGAGATACCCGAGCTGGAAGTTCTGAATCTGAATGGTAACTTCTTCGCCGTCTACTACGATGGTCGTTTCCGTAAGATTACCGCGCGGAGCACCGTAAACGCTGTAATAAGTAGCCATATTGCTCATGACCGCGTCGGTCATGATGTATACGTTGCCGTCTTCCGGATTATAGGCGAGCATTGCCGTAACGCCATAGTAACAAATCGCCGTACTGTCCGTAGCGTGCAAGCCGAGTTTGATCATGCCCTGTCCGTCTTTATATTCGTTCGTGCCCTCAAGCTGTCCGCCTTCCGTTGCGGGCCAAGAGCCGATACCTTCCTTGTTGGGCATACCGAGCGCAATGCCCTGTTCCGCATAAGACTTATAAGCCGCCTTGAATTTTGCAAGCAAGTCCGCCGCGCCGATATCGTAACTTTCGGGAATACGGATGGTCGCCGCATCGATGGTGATGTAATCGGAAAGATCGAGCACGGTACGCGTGCCGTTTTTATCGTAATTGACGCCGGAAAGCACCATATCTTCTTCTTTTTCAGCCGAAAGATTCATCGCACCGTAAAGGAAATTCTGATAGGTGACACCGTTCACTTCAAACGCGGAACTCGTTGCAGGTCCGAGAACCATTTCACCGGTAACGTCGTACTTTTTATTGCCCTCGTTAAAGCGCACGGGCAATTTGTAAATTTCATAAGTGTCGCTGTCCAGCACAGCCGCCGTCAGCGTTTCCGCCGCGACGTCCACAAAGATTTTGGTCGTTTTGTTAACCGCGCTGCCGTCCACCGTTTCCTGCGCCACGAAAGACTGTTCCAAAATAGTCGTTCCGTCCACAAAATTCATATATACCGTAGGATTGCCCATTTCCGCAGTCCACACCGCTTTTACCGCCGCTTCGATTGCTTCCGCGGTCACGCCGTCAGGCAATTCGGAAAGAACGTCGTCGGTGATTTTGCCGACCGCATCGGTGTTGAAGTCAGAAACGATTTCACCCGTTTCTTCGTCGACGTGCGATGCCGCATAGAATTTCGCCTGCCCGTCTTCCAGAACGACGACGCCGTTGGAGAAAAGCTGGTTGGTCACGCCCTGAATGACCGTTTCTTCGCCGATCGGGTTGCCCCATTCCGTGGTCGCGTTATAGCCATCGAGGAAGGTCTTTACGGTAAACATTTCCTTACGCACGGAATTGTAAACAACTTCACCGTCGTCGGAAGTAGCCTGTCTCCACTGACTGTTTTTAAGCGTGTTGATATTGCGCATCGCACCGAAGTTCGGTTCCTTATCCGCATAATATTCCTTATACGCATTGACGAAATCGGCAATGGAAAGACCTTCGATGACCTCTGCGGAAGCGGTATCCTGATAGACGGGAACGACCATATTTTCCGCAACGTCGTTCGCGGTGAGATCAAATTCCACGCCCTCTTCGTCCACATTTTTACCGTAAATGAATTCCGAATTCTTCGCGTAACCGAGCGTAAAGTTCTGATACGTGACGTCGCCGACGGTAAAATCGTTACCTTTGGGGTATCCGGCATGAATTACCTGATTTTTCCAGCTGTTGTTCCAATTGACGAAAGCTTTCGCCGCATCGCCCTTTACGGTAAACGCCTGATTCATGTGCGGATTGTACACGACAAACGCGTAACCCGAGTGACCCCACTCATTCCAGCCGCTGTACGCGCCGAGGTCCATGTGCGCGGCAATAAAATACGTATCGTTTGCGGTAGGCCAGCCGTTGCCGAGCGGATCGTTGACGATTACAAAACTGTCGCCCTGTCCCGCTTCCGTCATAGCCGCTTTCAGGCGCGCGCCTTCTTGTTCGAACGCATTTTCCACATCTTCCTGCGTAACGCCCGTAATGTATGTACGCCCTGCAAGGAAGCCGCTGTTAAAGATCTTGTCTTCCGCCGAAGCCTTGTTCGTAAATCCGCCCATGCCCAACGCAAGGAACGAGCAGATCGCCACGACGGCACATACCGCCGCAAGCAGGTTCTTTTTGCAAATACCTTTCATCATTAAAAATCCTCCGTTAATTTAATAAATCGGGAATTTTCCCGCTTATCTCTTTTTAACCTTTTAAGCCGCCGATCGCGACACCGCTGATAAAATATTTCTGCATGATGCAGAAGAAGATGATGATGGGAATACTCATCAGCACGCTCATCGCCATCATCGGACCGTACTGGAATTTTGTTTCCAGCGAGTAATTGCGCAGCGCCATCGTCAGAACGCTGAGTTCTTCTTTTCCCTGCAAAATCAGGTTAGGCCACATATAGGAATTCCACACGCCCTGAAAGCAGAAAATGCCGAGCGTGAGCAATGCGGGCACCAGCATGGGTGCGTAAATGTTAAAGAAAATTTTCAGTTCGCCCGCGCCGTCGATCCTCG
>CASETU010000147.1 GCA_949290895.1 uncultured Bacillota bacterium | reverse complement strand
TGCCATGGCGGATTCGCCGTAGCCGTTGATGATGGATTGGATAAATAAATTCCCCAGCGAAACGAAACCGTTTTGTAATACAACGGGCAGGGCGGCTATGCAGATCGCGCCGAGCAGCCGAAAGGAAAAGGCAGGTTTTTCGTATGTGTGTTTTTTCGCTTCGCGCTTGTAATCGGAGTGCGTTTTTTTCAAACGCAAAAACAAAAAGACGAGGGTCAGCACGCATGCTATGCTTTGGGTTAAAAATGTAGCCCACGCCACGCCGCTGACGCCCCATTTGCATATTGCCGTGAATATGTAATCGAGCAGTATGTTTGCAAGCGAGGAGGAAACGAGAAAGAAAAACGGGGTTCTCGAATCGCCCAGCGCGCTGTAAACGCCCGTTGCCAGGTTGTACAAAATAAGCGACGGCAAGCCGGCGATGTAGATGTTAAGATAGAGAACGCTTTCCTGCATGACGCTTTCAGGGGTTTTTAATGCCCGTAAGATAGGTTCGCTCGTCAAAAAGCCTATGCCCATCAAAACGACGCTCATCGTGAAAAAACCGATAAAGGACGACAGAATGCATGAAAGCGTGTTTTTTGTGTCTTTTGCCCCGAAATAGCGCGCGGTGAGCACCGCGCAACCTGCGTTTGCGCCGAGGGCGACGGCCATCAAGATATTGACGATGGACATGGACGCGCCTACTGCTGCAAGCGCGCTTTCGCCTGCGAATTTGCCCGCTATCACGGTGTCGGCAATGGTATATATTTGTTGGAATATCGCGCTTCCGAGCAGCGGCAGCGTGTACGCCAAAAGGATTTTCCAAGGCGTTCCTACGCTCAAATCGGCGTTTCCTTTTTTCATATAGGCCTCCGTACATTACAAACGAAAACATAATAGCACTGTGTGCGCGCGAAGTAAAGCGAATAAAATAAAAATTATAAAAATACTTGAAGAAAAAATTGCCGTATTGTATAATATAAAAATGAAAGAAAAATCCTACGAAAAAATATACCATACTTTGCCGCCGATATACGATAAAAACAGCCGCGTGCTCATTTTGGGCAGTCTGCCTTCGCCGAAGTCGCGGGAAGTGATGATGTATTACGGTAACAAGAGCAACCGCTTTTGGAAAACGCTTTTCGCCGTATTCGGCGAGAGTGCGGAAACGAACGAGCAGAAAAGAGATTTTTTATTGCGGCATCGTATCGCGCTTTGGGACGTCATCGAATCGTGCGATATCGTCGGCGCGTCGGACGCCAGCATCAAAAACGCCGTGCCCAACGATTTTTCCTTAATCACTTCTGCGGCGGATATCCGCGCGGTGTTCACCACGGGAAAGACGGCGGCAGGGCTTTATGAAAAATTTACGGGCAAAAAGAGCATTTGCCTGCCAAGTCCCAGCGGGGCAAACTGCGCGGTGCCCTTTTCGGCGCTGGTGGAACAATACGGAAAGATTACGGAATTTTTATGAAAATCGAAGAAAAGAAGAAAAAAAAGGAAGAAAAATATTTTTCCGTGCCGGTATTTGAGCGGTTCGAAGTCGGTTTGTTTTTGAGTTTCGTCGGCGGGTTGCTCGACGCATATACCTATGTCGCGCGGGGCGGCGTGTTTGCCAACGCGCAGACGGGAAACATCATTTTGTTTGCCATTTGTTTTTGCAAGCTGGATTTTTTCGGCGCGCTCAGATATCTCGTGCCGATCGTGTGTTTTGTGGTCGGCGTTCTGATCAGCGAATTTATCCTGTCGCGGCAGCTGCAAAAGGGCGCAAAGCTGGCAAATTATGTCTTGCTCCTCGTGCTGGAAGCCGCGGTGCTGGTTGTCGTCGCGTTCATACCATTTGAAACGGATTGGAATATCGTTGCCAACGCCGCGGTGTCGTTCGTGGCGTCGGTGCAGTATTCCACTTTCCGCAAAATGGAAAACGTGCCCTTCGCAACGTCGTTTTGTACGGGCAATTTGCGCACCGCGTCGCAGTATCTCTATCGCTCGGTAGCGGAAAGGGACGCGGATAAATTTTCCGTATCCCTGAAATTTTTCGCAAATATCTTTTTTTTCGTTCTCGGCGTCGCGGCGGGATACTTCATCACCGTTAATTTTCCGCTGTCGCCGCTCGTGGCGGGCGGCGTGCTCCTGTTGATAGGCGCGTATATGGTTGCGGCAAAGTCCGTCAAATATAAAAAACTAGCGAAAAAACAGGCTGAAGAAGCGGAAAAATCGCAAACGCAGGCTTAAACGGTTGTCAAAACGCCCGTTTCATAGTAGAATAGAAAGGCTGAAAAAATTACGGAGAGT
>CASETU010000146.1 GCA_949290895.1 uncultured Bacillota bacterium | reverse complement strand
TTCCACCCTGTCCGAAGTCCCCGGTCAGCTTAATCTGTATGCGTATTGCAATAATAATCCCATTATGTTTACGGATGAGACGGGAGAGTTGGTTTTATCGTCGTTAATAATAGGCGCAGTTATTGGTTTTTGCGTGCAATTTGTCAGTTCGGTTGCAACACAGGCTATATTTGATGGGGAAGTGGACTGGGGCTCGGCATTTATCGACGGGGCTATCGTTTGCAAACGGTATGATTACCACGGGAATAAGCAACGGTTGGGAATATTCAGCAGGCGAAATAGTCGGCATTGCGGCTTCTTCCATTGTATCTGGCATATTAGGGGGAAGGCAAAACATGATGATTTATTAAAAATAAGGGGAGCAAACAGTTTGGCGAAAAAAATTCGCGGAAGAATTTCGAGCGGATATTATGATAGAAAAGGTCATGCCTCTTCCTCTATCAGAATTGTTGTATGTATTCTGCAGATCCGTATTGCATATGGCCAAAAGGCATGAATGAAAATCTAAACGGATTGTTTCGCGAGTTCTACCCGAAAGGTCGCAATCTCGAAAGAGTGTCTGAAAAAACGCTAAAAAAGAATCTGGCGTTAACCAACGCCAGACCGAAGAAAGTTTTACATTACCAAAAACCGGTAGATTTATTTAACTTTTTTCTTGCTAAGTATTGCACTTGTTTTGACAATTCACCCTTCAATTTTTTCGTTCAAAATACTTTTTTCTGAATTGATTCGGGGAAAGTCCGTAGGCTTTTTTAAAAGTATTCGTAAATGCCGAGGGCGAGAAAAAATATAAATCGTAGGCTATTTCCGACGCCGATTTTTCCGTTGCCAATAGCTTTCTTACCGCCGTTTTCAGTTTCTGTTTTAATATAAATTCTTTTAGCGACGTTTTCGTCGCTTTTTTAAATTCACGCGCTGCGTGTCCGTAACTGTAATTTGTGTCTTTAATAAAATCTTCCACTTTGTATTGAAAATTATTTTCGTCGGACATTTTCAGAATCAAGTCTTTGATCCATAGCGGAACGTATTGTGCGCCTGTGATTTTATTTCTTACGTAATAGCCGATGATATACGCTACAACGCTGTCTCTCAGGGCGTCGTGTAACTCGTCGGGGCGATTTGCGTTCAATAGCAACAGCGCGATGTTCTCTTCAATTTCCACCGTCGTATTTTGTCCGAGTGAAAACGAAATCGGCTTCGGAGTATTCACGATTTCTTCGTATAAATTCCCTTTAAAAGCGGAAAGGACGCGTTTCATATCTCTTTCCGTAAGATAAATGTCGCGATGGGAAGCTTTGCCTTCGTATTTCACGCGATGTAAATCGCCTGGCTTCGAAACAAGGACTGACCCTGCGCTCAACGGCACTTCTTCCCCGTTTAAGTGATGAACGCTTTTCCCCGACAACTGTATGGCGATTTCAAAAAGATGATGCACGTGATCCATATCTTTTGCGAATGTGTGTACGCTGGTATAAATCCATCCGAAGTCTTCCAAAAAATTTTCAGTAATTTCTTCCATATCCGTATTGTAACACGAAAGATTGCAGTTGTCTATATTTTTTACTGAAAAATGTTAGGTTTTTGCAATTTTGCGTTAGAAAAATATCTTGAATAAAATTACGAGAATAATATGATATAATCGATAAAAAGTCGAAAGAAGATCAAATTCGGTTTTCAGGAGGAAAATATATGAGTAGACGGCTATCGGCGGCTTTGTTTTTCTTATCGGTTTTAGCGTTATTTTTGTGTAGTTCTTGTAATAATTCTGCGCCAGGCGCAAGCGGTTCGATCGAAGAAAATAAAACGCTTTTAAAGATTGAAAACGCACCGGAAACGATTGATCTTTCGGAAAAGACTTTCATATTATCCGTAAACGAAGAGTATCGGAACACCGGGCTTTCGTGGAGCTCGTCGAACGGCAACGTAGCTTTGGTGGAAAACGGCGAAGTTACGCTTCTTGGCGCGGGATTGGTGAAAATTTCGGTTGCGCTTGAATCGGATGAAACAATTTGCGATTCGGCGAAGATTCGTGTAACCGATTTAAACGCGCGGGTAACGGGAATAAGGATTACCAATAAACCGGAAATACCGTTTATTATGGGCGCGGAAGATTATGTGTTTGCTTACGAGCTGTTGCCGGAAAATGCGGAGCTTACCGACTCTGTTTTGTGGACGAGCGGCGATTCTGCCGTTGCGGAAGTTGATAAAAACGGCGTTTTGAAAATTGTGGGCGAAGGACATACGACGCTGCGCGTGGCGCTTGCAAAACAGCCTGAAATTTACGACGAAACCGCTATTGAGGTGATTGCCGCCGAGCGGAAAGACGGAAAAATCGAATGCAACGACGGCTTATTCGAAACGGACGAAAACGGCAGATTTTCAGTGTGGGACGGAAATATTTCGCTATACTCGCCCGAATACGTATGCGAGCCGTGGGCGAGTAAAACTTCGCTGAAAGCCGAAACCGTGAACGGGCGGTCGGCGGTGCGCGTAACGAGCGACGGCGCTCACAACTACGATATTTTATATATCGCGATCGACGGCGAATTTAAAAGCGGATGCGGTTACGAATTAACGTATAACGCAGAATGGAAAGGCGAAAGCGGCGGCACGTTCGGGTATTTCGTTTACGGCGGCAGTCGAAGCGACGTTTTGCCTTTACAAAGTTTTTCCGAAATTGTGAGAGAATTTACTCAAATTTCCGAAAGGGAATTATTCCGTACGGGGGCAAAAATTGCGTTTTCGCCGAAAAAAGATTGCGATCGGGTATACATATTTCTGCGCGAGGCGGAAGGCGAAAAATCGGACGCGATTTCGTTTAATTTTCTGATCGGAGAGATTTCCGTGAAAAAGGACACTCGAATTTCGGGCGACGGCACGTTTGAGGGGGCAGACGGCGGCGTTTCCGTGCTTGCGCCGACGGAAGTACATTCCGATTTCGGCTGGATGGCGCAGACCGTGTTTGATACGGAAACCGAAAACGGAAACACACGGCTGATAGTGAAAAGCTATCATGCGGCGGCAGGGCAATGGAGCGGCTTATTCATACGTTTCGAGGGAAATTTTGAAGCGGGGAAAGAGTACCGCATCACGTTTGATTCGGAATGGCTGGGCTCTGAAGCGGCAAACGGATTTTATTACGCGACGGGAGAGGCGAAAAACGAAGAATATATTGCGAAAAACGATATTTTCGACGGAAAAATCACGTTGACGTTCACTGCGGCGAAAAGCGGCAACATTACGTATTTAAAAATTATAAACAATAGCGGCAATGCGTTCGATTGCGCACTGGATAATATCAGGCTCGACGCGGCGGAATAAGCCGAGAAAAAATATATCGCATAAGGAGAAAAAAATGAAAGAAAAGTATTGCAAACCGCTACTCGAATTCGTGCTTGTTTCTAAGGACGTAATTATGAGTTCAACATGGGACGTTGTGGACGAAGATAACGATTTCGATCATCTCGTGGACGAGATCTTTCTTTAAGGAGGGGACAGAAAAAATGAATTGCGTAAAAATTAAAAGAATTAAAATGCTGATTGTTTCAACGCTGATTGCAATGGCGGCGGGGCTTGTTTCGATTTTCTTTACGTCGTCAGGCGCAAACGTTAATGCCGAAACGGCAAAAATTTCTTTGAACGTGGGAGACGTTGCGTATTCTCTCGATTTTAAGATGAAAGACGGAGCAAGCGTGCGGCTTGCGGCAGATTCGGGACTGCGTTTTTCCACGCTTTTGAAGAAAAGCGATTACGAAACGCTGACGGCAACATACGGCGCAGAAAACGTGAAACTCGGCACGATTGTGCTTGCCATGGAAAACGCGGAAAAATTGAGCGAAATCACGCTTGAAAATGCCGAAAACAGCGGCGTGAAATATGCAAACGTGGTAGCCGAAAATGATAAATTTAAAGAAACCGACGGCTATATCGATTACCGTGTGGCGATTCATAATATCCGTACGGAGAATTTGGAAAGAAATTATTCCGCGCGTTCATACATTGCCGTTACGAACGAAGCGCAAACGTATTATGCCTATACGCATTATACCGAATCGAACAATTCGAGAAACGCTTCCTATGTTGCAAGCAAGGCGTATGCGCTTACCGATAAAGATTTTTCCGCCGATCAGCTCGGCGCGCTCGATACGCTGATCAACGGTAAGAAAAAGCTTGATACCGCGGGTAGGACGGTGGAAAACAACGCGGTCACCGACACAGACGTTATTGTGCGCGGCACAAGCGAATCGCCGTTGAGCATAGAAAACGGCTATTTTGTGGCGGACGAAATGAAAGTAGAATTGAAAAACACCGTACGCACGGCAAAATATATGGTATCGTTCACGGCGGATTGTGCAGGCGCGATTTCGTATTCCGTGAATATTTACGATGCGGACGGCGCGTTATACGATAACATTTCCACGTATAAATACGAGGGCAGCACGGGCGGAAGCGG
>CASETU010000145.1 GCA_949290895.1 uncultured Bacillota bacterium | reverse complement strand
TTGATATTCCTTGAAAATTATGGTAATATGTTTTTAAAATCTGCATATATTTATAGGAAGGAGACTTTTTATATGAGAAAAATTATTTCGGTCATAGGCGACGCGGTCATCGATAAGGACGGCGACAAATTCCGCCTCGCTTACGAAACGGGCAAAATGCTCGTCGATAACGGATACAGAGTGCAGTCGGGCGGCATGGGCGGCGTGATGGAAGCGGCGTTCATGGGCGCGCACGCTTCCAAAAATTATAAGGAAGGCGACACCGTCGCGCTTATCCCCTCTTTCGACATTCACGAAGCCAACAAATACGCAGACATCGTGATACCGACGGGACTCGACATGATGCGGAACGCGCTCGTTGCGAACGCCTCGGCGGTGATAGCCGTGGGCGGCGGCGCGGGCACGCTTTCGGAAATCGCGCTGGCGTGGTCGTTAAAACGCCTGATTTTAGCTTATAAAAACGTGGACGGCTGGAGCGGCAAGGTAGCCGACACGCGCATGGATTATCGCCAAAGATACCCGTTTGAAGACAAGGTCTTCGGCATCTCCACTCCCGACGAGGCGGCTAAAATCTTAAAAGAAAAAATAGAACTTTACAAAGACTATCATCAGGGCATCAAGATGCTCGATTTAAACGGATAAAATCTTTCTTATGAAAATAGCGGCGGGGCAATCTTTTGCCCCGCCGCACTTTTTCATCGCGTTTTCGGAAAAATTATTTATTTTCGCAAAGGAAGTCTATCGCTCGAAGATAGCCGTCGAATCCCAGCCCGCAAATCGTCTTTTGCGCGTAGAGTGAAACATAAGACACTTTGCGGAATTCCTCCCGCTTTGCGATTTCGGTTATGTGCACCTCCGCGGTGGGGATATTCACCGATTTGAGTGCGTCCAAAATTGCCACGGATGTGTGTGTATAAGCCCCCGCATTCAGCACGATACCGTCGAACTTACGATACGCTTTTTGAATGCGCGTAACGATCGCGCCCTCGCAATTCGACTGAAAAAAGCGCACGCGTACCCCTTTTTTTCGCGCATATTCTTTGATTTTACGCACGAGCGCGGAATAATTTTCATTTCCGTAAAGCGATTTTTCGCGTATGCCGAGCATATTGAGGTTCGGCCCGTTGATGACTAAAATCTTCATATTCTATATCCTTTGAGGACGGCGGCAAAAGTATCTTCCAGCGCGCCGTCGTTATCGATGATTTCGTCCGCCGCTTTTTCATAAAGCGGCTTTCTTAATTGAAACATTTTCTCTACCGCCGCGCCGCTTGCCGAAAGCGGGCGCCCCTTGCGCGCGAGTTTTTTCACGTCGCGCTTAAGGTAAAAGATACGGCCGTTCCTCTTGAGCGCGCGCACGTTCTCACCGTTAAGCACCGCGCCGCCGCCAGTCGAAATGACCGCGCCACTCACGGCGGAAAGCTCCGCTATCGTTTCGAGCTCCGCCGCGCGAAAATATTCTTCCCCGCGCTCCGCAAACACTTCGGGAATGCTTTTGCCGAGTTTTTTTTCGATTTCCGCATCGCAATCGTAAAACGCGCGGCCGAGCGATTTTGCAACTTCTCTGCCCACGACCGATTTTCCCGAACCCGGCATACCGACGAGCACGACGTTTTCGTAATGCCGTTCGGCTTTTCGAATCGCCGCGGCGATCTCTTCGTCGCCGCGCTTTTTGCCGTCGAAAAGCTCCCGCGCCCGCGCACCCTGCGCCACCAGCATGGCAAGTCCCCCCGCGCACTTTACGCCAAGCGACTGCGCCTGCAAGATAAAGTCCGTGCGGAGCGGGTTATAAACGGCGTCCAACGCCCCTTCAAGGGCGGGAAAGCGACTCAAATCGAGCGGGCTTTTTCCCAAAGCGGGATACATGCCCACGGGCGTGGTGTTAATGACGATTTCGGTATCGGTCAAATCGTATGCGTTTAAGTAATTGACCTCCCCCGTGCGGGAAACCTTCGTCACCCGCCGCGCGCCGCAATCCTTCACAACGGTTTCCGCCGTTTCGGAAGTGCCGCCCGTGCCCAGAATAAGCACGTTTTTCCCTGCAAAACGAATCTCCGCGCTTTCCGCCAGACGGGAAAATCCGAAATAATCGGTATTATCGCCGTAAAGCGCGCCGCCGCGGTTCACCACCGTGTTGACCGCGCCGATACGCCGTGAAAGCGGCGAGATTTCGTCGAGATACTTCATGACTTCCTTTTTATAGGGAATTGTTACGTTGAGGGCGGAAAATTCCTTCTTTTGCAGAAAGGCGGCGAGCTCCTCTTTGGAGACGGGTTTGAGCGCGTAATTTTCGCCGCCAAAGAGCGCGTGGATATACACCGAATAGCTGTGGGAAAGCTTTTCCCCGATGAGATATTCTTTCATCAGAGTTCCGAATACGCGCCGAGATAGACGAACCGTTCGAGCGAAGAAGAAAGCTCGCATAGCAGCTTGCGCACGCTCTCCTTGTTGATTTCCGCGTCGATGTCGAAATAGAACATGAACTCGAAATCGCTGCCTACGATGGGACGGGATTCCAGCTTGGAAAGGTTGATGTCGAGGGCGTTGAACTTGCTCATCACGCTGTAGAGCGCGCCGGGTTTGTGCGGCAGGGTGAGCATGACGCTGATTTTATTCGCGCCCGCATAGATTTCCGGTTCTTTGGAAATGCAGATAAAGCGCGTATAATTGTTTTCGCTGCTGGATATCTTGCGGGAAATCACTTTCAGATTATAAAGTTCCGCGCAGTTGGACGAGGAAATGGCGGCAACGTCCTTTCTGCCGCTTTCCGCAACGAGTTTTGCGGCAACGGCGGTGTTTTCGCATACGTTTATTTTGATTTCGGGGTGTGCTTTCAAAAACTCCGCGCACTGACCGAGCGCCTGTTCGTGAGAGTAAACCTCCTTTATATCGGAAAGGCTTGCCCCCTCTTTTGCCAAAAGCACGTGTCCCACGTGCAGTTTGATGGTGCGCACGATGTAAAAATTATGATTGAGCATTAAATCGTAAACGTCGTTGACCGAGCCGTAGGAAGAATTTTCTATCGGCAGAACGCCGTAGCGGCAAAGCCCCTTTTCCACCGCGGAGAACACCCCCTCGAAGTGGCGGAAAAACAAGATGTTCGGCAATTTAAATAGCTTGCCCGCCGCCAAAGAAGAATACGCGCCGTCCACTCCCTGGCATGCAACCGAGGCGCGTTCGGGAAAGTTCTGCAAGGTGTTCGCAACGGCGGCGTCGAGGGTCTTTTCCAAAGGCGAGGACGCGCTCAAAATGCTCTGATACGAGCGGCTAAGCTCGAACATGGTGGAAAACAAAACGCGGGTATACGCCTCGTACTTTTGAGGAACGCGTTCGGAAACCCTGCACAGCACTTCCCGCTCCCGCGCGGGGCTGTATACCGGCAGATTGTTTTGCTTTTTGATTTCCGTGACCTGCTCCACCTGCTCCATTCTCGCGGAAAAAAGGTCGGCGATCTTTTCGTCGATGGAGTCGATTTTTTCTCTCACTTCTTTCAGTTCCATATTTTAACCTCTGTTTAATTTATCTTTTTGCGCGCCCAAAAGCAAATCGAGCACCGTCAAATACGCCACGCTTTCCACCACGGGCACGTCGCGCACCGCGATGCACGGGTCGTGCCGCCCGGAAATCAAAAGCGTTTTTTCTTCGCCGCTCGTCAAATCGACGCTTTGCTGCTCTTTGAAAATCGACGCCGTGGGCTTAACGGCTACGCGGAAGATAAGCGGCATGCCGTTGGTAATCCCGCCGTTCACGCCCCCCGCGCGGTTGGTTTTGGTGACGATTTTTCCGTTTTTCACTTCAAATTCGTCGTTGTTTTGCGAACCGAAAAGGGACGCCGCGGCGAAACCGTTGCCGAACTCCACGCCCTTGACGGCGGGAATGCCGAACAAATTTGCCGACAGCACGTTTTCCACTCCGCCGAAGTTGGGCTCGCCCAGCCCCGCGGGCAACCCCGACACGGCACATTCCACCACGCCGCCCACGCTGTCGCATTCGCTCTTTGCCGAAAGGATCGCCGCCTTCATCTTTTCCGCCGCCGACTTATCGAGGCACGGAAAATCCGTTTCGCAGACTTCAAAGTCCTTTCTGTTCACCGAAACGGGGTCGAAGGGTGTATCGGAAATATCCTTTATCTTCTGCACGTGCGCCCCCGCGTAAATGCCGAACTCGCTCAAAATCTGCTTGGCAATGCCACCCGCGGCGCAAAGCGGCGCGGTGAGCCTGCCGGAAAAATGCCCGCCGCCGCGGTGATCGCGGAAACGATACTTTTCAAAGGAAGTGAAGTCGGCGTGCGACGGACGGGGCAGAAAGCGGATATTGTCGTAATCGGCGGAGCGCACGTCGGTATTTTCGATGAGCGCGCAAAGCGGCGCGCCGCAGGTCTTATCTTCAAAAAGCCCCGAAACGATATGGATTTTATCCCCCTCCCGCCGCGCGGTGGAAAGGGAATCGGTAGCGCGGCGCCTGTCGGCAAACGCCTGCAGGGCGTCAAGGTCGATTTTGTATCCGCTCGGCAGTCCGTCCAGCACCGCGCCGATGGCGGCGGAATGAGACTGACCGAACACGCTGACGCGCAGATTCTTTCCGAATTCAGACGACATCGAATTTTCCTCCCAGTTTTTTAAATTCTTCAAAGAAAGACGGGTACGATTTGTTGACCGCCTCCGCCCCCTCGATGACGACGGGCGAAGAGGCTTTCGTGGCGGCTATCGCAAAGCTCATGACGATGCGGTGGTCGTTAAAGGACGACACCGTGCCGCCGTTTACGCCGCCCTTGCCCTCGATAATCAGCCCGTCGGGCAGTTCTTGAACCGTTACGCCGAGCGCATTTAAGTTATGCGCCACGGCGTGCAGGCGGTCGCTTTCCTTTAACCTGAGCCGCGCGGCGTTTTCGATACGCGTGGGCGAAGAAGAATATGCCGCAGCGACGGAAAGCGCAGGCACGAGGTCGGGTACGTCGCCCGCGTCTATCACAGTGCCGCTGCTTTTGAAACCGAGCAAAAGCTTTCTGATAGCGGAATCACCCTGCGCGGAGTCGGTCGATAGATTTTTCACCCGCACGAGGTTGCCGATGGCGCTCGCCACGATGAAGAACGCGGCGTTCGACCAATCCCCTTCGACAACGTAGTGGGCGGGCGCACAATAACTCCCCTTCGTTTTATACCCGTTATCCGTTTCGATCACGCGCACGCCAAAATTTTCCAGCACACGCGCGGTAAGGTTCACGTAAGATTTGCTTTCCAAAAGCGAAGAAAGGACGATCTCCCCGCCGACGAGCGGCAAAGCGAAGAGCAAGCCCGTAACGTATTGCGAGCTGACGTCCCCGGGCAGAAAAAACTTTCCGCCGCGCAGCTTGCCGTTTATCGAAAACGGCAGCTTTTCCGAAGAAAATTCGCAGCCGCTCAAAGCGGAAATCAGACTTTTTACGGGTCGCTCGGGCAGTCTGCCCCGCCCCGTAAAGGTACCACCCGCGCCAAGCGCCGCGACGACGGGCAGCAAAAAGCGCAGGGTTGAGCCGCTTTCCCCGCAGTCGAAAACGCCGCTTTTCGGCGTTTTTATCGGCATTACGCGGTAGACGTCCCCCTCTTTTTCGATTTTTGCGCCGAGCGAAACGAGGCAGGAAACCGTCGCCTCGATGTCCTCCGACGAGGCCGAAAGGACGATTTCGCAAGGCTTGTCGGAAAGCGCCGCGGCGATAAACGCGCGGTGCGCCGCAGACTTCGACGCGGGCGCGTTTACGTCGCCGTTTAAAGTGCAGGGGTAAATCTTAACGTTCATAATGCGAAAAACCTCTCACGAAAGATTTCAAGCGGTGTCTTTACGATTTCCGCCCGACCGATTTTTGCGGGCAAAATCAAGTTAATGTCGTCGCCGAATCGCTTTTTGTCCCCCGTCATCGCGTTAAAAAGCTCCGCCTTTTCAAAGGGGTTTTCCGTCGGCAGTCCGTAAGACGAAAGCACCTCGGCAAGCGGCTTTAAAACGCCCGCGCACACCCCCGTTTTTTCGGCGTAATCCGCCGCGATGCACATGCCTATCGCCACGCTTTCGCCGTGGCTTAGCGTAAATCCGCTCGCCTTTTCCACGGCGTGCCCGAAGGTATGCCCGAAATTCAAGAGCATGCGTTCGCCGCGGTCGAATTCGTCGTTTTTCACGATGTCCGCCTTGATTTTCACGCTCGTCAAAACGATATCCTCGACGGAAACCTCACGGGCGGCGAGTTTGTAAAAAAACGCCTCGTCGCGTATCATGCCGTACTTAACGACTTCCGCCATGCCCTCAGCGTAAAGCGGCGAAGGCAAATCCCGCAGCACGTCCGTATCGCAAAGCACCAGCGAAGGCTGATGAAACGCGCCGACGAGGTTTTTACCCTGCGGCAAGTCCACTCCCGTCTTGCCCCCGACGGAGGAATCGACCGCGGCGAGGAGGGTGGTGGGGATCTGCACGAACGGCACGCCGCGAAGGTATATCGCCGCGCAGAATCCGCACACGTCCCCCGCGACGCCGCCGCCCAAAGCGACGAGCACGTCCCCGCGGGTGATTTCCGCCGCGCACAGCGTGGAAAGGATTTTTTCCGCCGTGGCAAGCGTCTTGTGTTTTTCGCCGTGCTCAAACGCCAGCGTATACGCCTTATACCCCGCGCTTTCCAAAGCCTTTTTGACTTTCAACCCGTAAAGCGAAAGCACCGTATCGTCGGAAACGATAAAGGCTTTTTGCGCCGAGATACCGCTTTCGCGCATATACGTCCCCGCGTTTTCGAGGACGTTTTCCCCGATGACCGCGTCGTACGGGCGGGAGGTCTCAATCCTGATTTTTTTCATATTTTTTATCGACGAGAAGTTTCCTTTCCCGCCCCTCTTTTAAAAGATTTCTCATCGCCGTACCGTCCTCTTCCGCCAAAGCCTTGCGGTATTCGCTCAGCCGCGCGACGAGTCCGTCTATCTCTTCGAGCAGGTTGTCGCGGTTGTCGAAGAAAAGCTCCGTCCACATATCCTCGTTGAGCCGCGCCACCCGCGTCATGTCGCGGAAACTGCCCGCGGAAAATCCTTTATGGCTGATTGCCGACGGGCTTTTAACGTACGCCCCCGACAAAACGTGCGCGAGCTGAGAAGTAAGGGCGATCATTTTGTCGTGCTCGTCGGGCGTGGATACCTGCATGCGCGTAAATCCGAGCGCGGTGAAAAGTTCCTTGACCGCCACGAGTTTATCGATGGTCACGTTTTTATCGGGCACGAGGATCATCGACGCGTTTTTAAAGAGCGCTTCCCTCGCGTGATCGAACCCGGAAAACTCCACCCCCGCCATCGGGTGTCCGCCGATAAAGATAAACCCTTTTTCCCGCGCGAGGGGAAAGATTTTGCCGCAAACGGCGCGCTTGACGCCGGAAACGTCCAAAACGATGCACTTTTTCGGGATTTCGTCGGCGTGTTCTTCGATGTATTTCACCGTCGCCGCGGGATAGAGCGCGACGATGAGCATGTCTAGGGCGGATAAATCCGTTAGCTCCCCGTCGACGGCGCCCGTTAAAAACGCCTTTTTCATGCTCTCTTCGTCGATGTCTTTTCCATAGACCTTATGCGGCGTGTTTTTCTTGATAGACTTTGCCAGCGAGCCGCCGATGAGTCCCAGCCCGCAGATACCGATATTCATATACGCACCCCTTATTTTGCCGCAAACGGCAGGATTTTTTCCACGTTTTCCGCAAGCGACGCGAACGCTTCGGGCGTGATGGATTGCTGTCCGTCGCAAAGCGCGTGCTGCGGGTCGTTGTGCACTTCCACAATTAATCCGTCCGCACCCGCCGCTGCCGCCGCAAGGGACATGGGCTTGACGTATTTCGCATACCCCGTCGCGTGGCTGGGGTCTATGACGACGGGAAGGTGCGTCATGGACTTCAAAACGGGAATGGCGCAGAGGTCGAGGGTGTTGCGGGTACTCGTTTCAAAGGTTCTGATACCCCGTTCGCACAAGATGACGTTCTCGTTGCCCCCCGCCATGATGTATTCCGCGCTCATGACGAGTTCCTGCAAAGTGGAGCTCATGCCGCGCTTGAGTAAAATCGGCTTTTTCGTCTTGCCGAGCTCTTTCAGCAGCTCGAAGTTCTGCATATTGCGCGCGCCGACCTGCAAAACGTCCACCTCCTCGAAGAGCGGGAGCTGGGAAATATCCATGATCTCCGTGACGATGGGCAATCCCGTTTCCCTTTTCGCCTCCAGCAAAAGGCGGATACCCTCGCCGCGAAGTCCCTGAAAGGCATACGGCGAAGTTCTCGGTTTGAAAGCGCCCCCGCGCAGAAGCTTTGCCCCCGCCGCCTTGACCGCCTTTGCGATGCCGATAATTTGGCTTTCGCTTTCCACCGAGCACGGCCCCGCGATGAACTGGAAGTTCCCGCCGCCGATCTTCACGCCGCCGATGTGCACCACGGTGTCCTGCGGGTGGAATTTGCGGTTGGCGTTTTTAAACGGCTCTTGTATACGTTTGACGTCCTCCACAACGTCGAGCGAGCGTATCAGGTCTATATCCACCTTGCTGGTATCGCCGATCAGCCCGATGACCGTCATGTTTTCACCTTTGCTGATATGCACTTCGAGGCCGCGCCCTTTCAGCCAGCCGATGAGATTTTCCAGTTGGGAAGCGTCGTAATCTCTTTTGGGAATGATGATCATAACTGTTCTCCTTAACAAAAAAACGCGCCGCTTTGCTGCGGCGCGTTCTAAAAATCCTCTTTTCTTTTTTCCGAAAAAACCACAGCACAAAATTCACTTATTTTTCAAAAAAATAAGCGTAATAAAAGTAAAAGCCGTAGTTTGCGTTGAACGTTTTTTTC
>CASETU010000144.1 GCA_949290895.1 uncultured Bacillota bacterium | reverse complement strand
GGGTTCCCGAGCGGCCAAAGGGAACAGACTGTAAATCTGTCGTCAGCGACTTCGGTGGTTCGAATCCACCCCCTTCCACCACAAAAAGCCTTATCCGATTTAATCGTGATAAGGCTTTTTGTTATGTATATCCTAAAATAATTATCTTTTTTATGTAATAGGTTTTACGATATTTACTTTGTTATCTATCGGCAAAGATTTTATAAACATATTCTTATTTTAATAAATTATTTTCTATAAAATCAACAAGCAGGTTCCCCCATTCGCTTTGTGCAAAAGACGAAGGGTGCCCATTTGCTCCAGAATTATTTTGAATTATTTTGAATGGATTAAAAAATATCTTTTGATCATTCAATTTTTCGCAAGAAGATTCAATGCCGTGATAAATAGAACTATCATTATCCGTCATTCCGTAAAGACAAATAATATATGCATTAGGATTATTTTTTCTGACCGATGAAATAAACTCACTGTAATCATTCGGAAACTCTTCCGCATAAGCGGGATTAATATTAAGATAAGATGCTTCATTTGAGCCGAGATTTATTACAATAATATCTGGCATAAAATTGTGAGCATATTTTTCCGTATTTGTATATGAAACACGATCATAAAGATCAACCATGTTAATATCTTTCGCCCAATGATAAGCCTTCGTGCAAATACCGCTCCATGCAATAATGGAATAATCGGCTTTCAGCTTTCTCGCCGCAACATACGCATAAGTTCTTGTACAATCGGAATTTTCAACACTCCAACTATCCCCCTCTTTACCGAGTGAACCGTATCCTGCCGTGATCGAATCTCCGATAAATTCTATTTTTAATTCAGGCTTTTCGGGAACACAGGTAAAACGCTCCGCTTTAAACGAAAGAATTTTCCAACAAGCGTTCTGCATTTCAGTAGCTTTCACCAAACGAATTTTATGATACCCTTCTTTAAGCCCGCTTACCAAAACGTAATCTTTTTCACCTGCAGAAATTTCTTGGCGCATGCCGTATTCGGATCCATCAATATATATTTGCATATAACTAATTGCGGTAGAATGTATTTTTGCGGTTAAACTACTTCCGGCAATTCCTATTTCGACAGCGTTAGCAGTATGATCGAGACTGAGTTTGCCGTTTGAAATATAACTTCTTCCGTAAATATTAATATATTTCTCATCAAATCCGTTAATTTGTTCCGCAGTCGCATCCGCAACCACTAAAACAGTTGCTTTTGCGGTTTTTTCTTCAAATTTTGCGGAAATGACAGATTTTCCAACAGCAAGCGCCCTAATTTTGTTATTTTCTATTTTAACAACATTCTCTTCCGACGAATTTATATCAAGTAAATTAACATCTGCTGTACTGTCATTTAACGTAAAGATTATTCCCATGTCTTTAATTTCTCCTAATGCCAGAACATATTCTTCCGAAGAAAATTCCAACTCATATTCTTTTTTATTATTTGTCTCATTGTTGGAATCTTGATCGTTTGACATACAACCGCACAATGAAAAAACTGACATAACCATCATAACTACAACTAAGAATACCTTTTTTAATGAATTCATTTGACCACCCTTTCCAATTATTATTAGAAATTATATCATTCTACTGCATTATATTCAATAACAAAATGATTAAAATTTATAACAAAATATTTTTAAGAAAATGTGATTCAATTTATAAACTAAACAATAATCTAAAAACGCATCGGGCGAAACAATGTTTACACCCGATGCGTTTTTTAATTAAGTTCTCGGAACAACGATTTCCATATCTGAATCCGGATAGCTGCAGCACGGATGGAAATATCCGAATTTCACATCGGCAAGGCGGCGTTTATCCGCACCGACAATGCTGAATTTTCCGGACACCAACCTGCTGTGACAGAATCCGCACCCGCCCGCGCGGCATTTCGACGGAGCATTTATGCCGGCTCTTTCCATGGCGACAAGCACCGTTTCACACGCGGACGCCTTGATGCAGTATTTTTCAAAACCGATATGCACCGTGATATTATACACTTCGTCTTTTACGTCACGCACGCCTACACAATTCGCCTCTTTCTTCACGCGGCGGAGCGGCAAATTGAACGAAACGAGCTCTTTATCGACAAAGGAATACATCGCCTGAGGTCCGCACATCATTACGGTAAAATCGCCGCTTACATACTTTTTTATTAATTCCGCGCCGATAAATCCGTTTTCGTATTCCTCTTTCTTTTCGTCACTTAAAACGTAAACAATTTTGATTTTATCCGACGAAAGTTTGTCAAGTTCTTTTTTGAATATGATATCCTTTTCGGTTTTTGCACCGTAAAGGATCGTCAAATGAAAATCCTCCGTTCCGTCGGCGATTGCCTGCGCCATGGAATAAAACGGAGTAATCCCGCTGCCGCCCGCAATTGCAAGGACATTTTTGCTGTCCTTGACGGGTTCATAACAGAAGTCTCCTGAAGGATCGCCGATTGTAAATTCATCGCCGACTTTTGCGTTATCGAAAAGATATCCGCTGAAAAATCCGCTCTTTTTGACCGTTACGGACATCTTTTTATTAAGCGCGGCTTTCGGTGCGGAAGAAACCGCATAAGGTCTAGCTACGCGGCTTTCACCGATATTACATCCGACCGTCAGATACTGCCCCGCGCGAGAATAAAACGGGCGCTCTGTCTGAAATACAAAGGTTTTTGTGTCAGGTGTGTTTTGTATGATTTCTATAAGTTTACCTTTTTGGAAACCGGGGTGTAATATCTTTGCCGTTTCATTTACGCGATAACTTACAGGCAGGGCTTTTTCCGAACCTTGCGCAAGTTTTTCTCTGCGCTTTGGAACCATTTTCTTAAATCGGAGCAAATCCATAAACCCGAAAATCTGTTTTTTGAATTTATATGCCATGATCAACCCTCCTTTTTAATATCGCCGACTGTCTGTCTGCCCGAAATGTCGCCGGAAAAATAAGCGCTGGAGTATCCCGACAAGCGCATGGAATAACCGCCCGCAAAGCGGAGTCCGCGCACAGTATGATCTTCGCCCATCATTAGCAAACGAGGCATAAGTCCGTCCCAGTATTGCGATTCGTAACCGTAAATAACTCCTTCGGGGTGTCCGCAGTAGCGCGCATAAGTCATCGGCGTCGCAACGGAAATCTCTTCGATACTGTCGCGTATCTTTGCGCCCGTATCGCGCTCAAAACGGTCTATCATCTTATTTGCAACATAATTTTTCGTCTTAAAGTAATCTTCAGCTTTTACGTTACCCCAGTCGTCGGACATGTAAAGCGTTGTAAAATACATCATGCAGGTACCTTTCGGCGAACACTCGGGATAAGCGCGATTTAAACATACCGTAGCCTGAGCACTATTACCCCTTATTGTTTTCATAATGTCATACTGTTTGACGGTATCGCTTGTATCATACAGAAAATAATTATGATTTTCCACGCCGAGTTCTTCTGCCGTACGGTTGAGTCCGAGGAACATCGTGAAGCCTCTGCCCGCAAATTTTCGCGCATTCGTCGCGCGGATATCCGCAGGCGATACGCGTTCCAGCATTTTTCCGAAAACGAGGTGCGGAGCACAGTTAGCTACAACGTGTCGCGTTGCGACGTTCGTTCCGTCGCTCAGCACGACGCCCGCAACGCCTCCGTCCTTTTCGTCTTGCAGAATTTTAACGGCTTCGGTATTATATAAAACTTCGCCGCCGAGCTCTAAAATACGCGAAACGAGCGCAAGCGAAATTTCGTGCGAACGCATTTTCGGCATGCTTGCGCCTCGACGGATATAACGGTTGACCATAGAGGCATAATGCACAAAACTCATATCGTCGAGATGCGCGCCGAGATAGCACCAGTATGCGCTGAGAATATCGATAGCTTTTTGCGGCATTTTCAGCGTGCGCAACACTTCGTTGACGGAATATGAGCCGCAACGCACGAAGTTACCGTATTTGCTGACCATTACCTTTGAATCGGTATGTCCGTTCACAGAAGAACTATAAGCCTGCGCCAAACGGATTTCTTCTGCCAAATCAAAAAATTTGCGCATGGATTCCCGACTTCCCGGCACATAAGATTCCATTTTTGCGATAAATTCTTCCACGCCGAAAGGCATTGTGGCATCGAGATTTTCCGATTTGACGATGACCCTATATGCTTCGGGTATTTGCAACCACTCGATTTTATCGGTTACGCCAAGAGAATCGAAAAGATCACGCACATCGCCCGCATTGTCCTTTGTGCCGAAGTCGTTCAATTCGTGTAAAGATGCTTCAAACTCAAATCTCCCGCGCCGAAAACTCGTAGCGAATCCGCCGGGCAGATTGTGTTTTTCCACAAGCAATACTTTTGCGCCGCCTTGTAAAAGACGAATCGCTGCGACCAGTCCGCCGTTTCCGGCACCGATCACGACTGCATCGTATTTTTTCATGTTTGCCTCCTTTATTTCAATCACTTAAATTACTTATAAGCCCGCGATATACCGCGGTCAACATTTCATGAATCCTTTCCTGAGAAAATTCCGCAGTTTTCGTCGCTATCATCGTAGCAATTCCGTGAGAAAACAGCCACATTTCTTCATAAATTTCCCGTGCTTTCGCACCGCATATATTTTCTTCTTCAGCAAGCACCCGTAAAACAAACGGCATTTCTTCGTGCGTTTTCATGATATCAGCGCCGTTTTTCTCACTCATAAAAAGCAATTTAAAAAATTCCGTCTCCTCCGTAGCGAATCGAATGTAATTTAACCCCACCGATTTATATGCGGAAACTTTCGGAAGCCTGCAATGCAAATATTCGTCAAACTTTTTTAGGGCCCTTTCGGCAACCGTGCTCTTCACCTCGTCCATTCCTTTAAATAGCCAAAATATCGGTTGCGTAGAACACTTTAACTCCCCCGCAAGCGCCTTCGCTGTCAGATGTTCGATGCCGTAATTCCGCACGATCTCAGATGCGGCATCAACCACTTGTTCCCTTGTGATTTTTGCTTTTGGCGGCATATTTTCTCCTTTATATATCATGTATTATATATCATATATTATATTACATCTTGCACAAACACTTGTCAATATACTTTTTAAATTTTATCCGATTTTTTATTAAAATATAATAGACAACGATAGATGAACATCATTTGAAGCAATGCTTATCGCAAAAAAATATTTTATAAATCGCTTTTCAGGTAACCTTTTTTCATTGAAGGTAATATGATATAATTGAGGTATTTTTCAGATCTCAACTCAAAAAACATGAAAGGAGCACAGCTTTTTTATGACAACGAATATGACAGAACAAACTTGCCCGACCGTAGCATATCAGATGTCTTCGGTTTGCGTCCCCGTCACGGTAACCCCTTATGCAAAAACGGGTGTAACACAGACGAAATGCTGCGGAAATGCAGTCGTTACTCCGGGTAGAGTTCTCTGCGACGGCATAAAGAACGGCACATGCGTATTTACGCTCAGCCAGAATATTTGCGTGGAAGTCCCCGTGGAATTCGGCGCGACGGCGCAGGTCGGCGACACCTACGTCAACTGCAACGGCGCGACGGCAGAAGACATCTGCACGGATTGCAGCCAGCCTGCAGCGGTTCCCGAATTACCGGTCGATCCCGTTCCTGTTCCCGATACCGAAGTCAAGCTATGAGCCATTCCTCGCCGTACGGTAAACTATTACCCCATGCCGTCATTGCCTGACGACGGGATATCGTATGAGGAACGCCCTGAACTTGTTTTAATTTTAGTTGCGTTAATGCTGAAACTATTCGACGAATCTTTAATTTAATAAAAACGCAATCCCGCCCGCCGCAAATTTTGCGGCGGGCGTTTATTTTCCGAAAGTGTGGAAAGTATAGATAAATAACAAT
>CASETU010000143.1 GCA_949290895.1 uncultured Bacillota bacterium | reverse complement strand
GGATAATGGAGCAATGGAAAACTTCTTCGGGCGGCTTAAGGTTGAAATGTTCTACGGTGAAAAGTTTGAAACGGTGGACGAATTCGTTCACCGCCTGCGAGAATATATTGACTATTGGAACAACGAGAGGATCTCTCTCAAACTAAAAGGAATGAGTCCGGTTGGGTACCGAACTCACTACCAAGCATTTTAATTAAATTTTTTGTCCAAACTTTGGGGTTCACTTCAAAACCGAGCGGCTTTTTTTACGCCCTTTGCATCGGGCGGAAAAGCGCGAGATAGATAAGCATCCATACCGCGGCAACGCCGACGAGAGAGTAAACGATCCTCGCCAAAACGCTGCCCGCGCCGAAAATCCACGCCACGGCGTCGAAGGACGCCACGCCGACCAAAAGCCAGTTGAGCGCGCCCACGATCAAAAGCACGAGCGCGATGATAGTCGTAATTTTCATTTTACACCTCCGCAAGTTATTATGCGGAACAATGCCTTTATTTATGCTCAGCGGTTGATATTTTCCAAAATCATTTTGTCGAAGGAAACTTCTTCCACGAAATCGTCGGGGAAAAATTTCACGTGGTTGAACTTTGCGTAATTGAAAATGTGCGTTTTCACGATGACGGGGGAGGGCTCGTCGATGAGTCGGCACGCCTCGTAAACGTAAGCGTGAAAATCGGCGTAATCGAATTTTTCGTCGCTTTTTAAAACCGCCTGTTTTACGATTTTGTTATCTTTCAGGGTTTTTATCCATATCTTTATCATAAATATATTGTAGCACAGGCGGGGCGAAAACGGCAAGCGAAAGCAAAAATTTTACGCGAAATTCGCCTTTTCGCCGAAAACGGGCTTTTCCTTGTTGACATTCCCTTAAAATGTGTTAAAATAAATATATTATCGAAAAGGAGTGCTCCATGAAGAAATTACAGGCGAAACTCATCAAGCTTCTTAAAGAAGACGCGCGTTATACGGCGGAAGAACTCGCCGCCATGGTCGGGGAAAGTGCGGAAACCGTAAAGGCGGAAATCCGCGCGCTGGAGGAGGGCGGCGTCATCGTGAAATATACCACCATCACAAACAGCGAAATAGAAAACGAGAACCTCGTGGAGGCGCTCATCGAAGTGCGCGTCACGCCTAAGCGGCTGAAGGGTTTCGACGCCATCGCGGAAGAGATCAACCGCTTTAAGGAAGTGCGCAGCCTGTATCTCATGAGCGGCGGCTACGACATCGCCATTTTTGTCGAGGGCAAAACGCTTACCGACGTCGCGCGTTTCGTTTCCGAAAAACTTTCGGGGCTCGAAGGCGTGCTCAGCACCGCCACCCATTTCATATTGAAAAAATACAAGATCGAAGGGCAGATCACTTATATACCTACGGCGGAAAGGCAGTTGATACACGCATGAGAGATTTCGTCATCGATAAAGTCAGAAACATCAAGCCGTCGGGAATACGGAAGTTTTTCGACCTCGTAGCGGGCTCTAAGGAGAAAATCATCACGTTGGGCGTAGGCGATCCCGATTTCCCCACGCCGTGGGAAATCCGCAACGAGGGCGCGTCTTCCATCATGCGCGGCAGGACGCACTATTCCTCGAATGTGGGACTGCCTGAACTGCGCAAAGCTCTTTCGGAATATCTCGAGACCCGTTTTGAAGTTTCCTATGCGCCGGAAAACATCATGCTGACCATCGGGGCGAGCGAGGCGATAGACGCTACGCTCCGCGCCGTCGTCGATTGCGGCGACGAAGTACTCATTCCCGACCCCAGCTACGTCTCTTACGCGCCCTGCGTGGAGCTTTGCGGCGGCGTGCCCGTGTCCGTGCCCTGTTTTGCGGAAAACGGGTTCAAGCTGACGGCGGAAATGCTGGAAAAGGTCATCACGCCGAAAACAAAGGCGCTCATCTTTCCCTATCCCAACAATCCTACGGGCGGGATTATGGAAAAAGAATATCTCGACGCCCTCGTGCCCGTCATTTTAAAGCACGACATTTTGGTGATTTCCGACGAGATATATGCCGAACTTACCTACGGGGAAAAGCACGCTTCCATCGCCGCGTACCCCGAAATGAAGCACAACGTCGTATATATCGGCGGTTTTTCCAAGTCTTTCGCCATGACGGGCTGGCGTATCGGATTTTTATGCGCGGAAGACGACCTTTTCAAAAACATTCTCAAAATTCATCAATACACGACCATCTGCGCGCCCATCATGAGTCAATACGCCGCATTGAAGGGATTGCAGGACGGCATGAACGACGATTATTCGAGCATCCGCGAAATGCGCGAGGAATACGATAAGCGCCGCAGATTTTTATACCGTTCTTTCAACGCGATGGGTTTGAAGTGTTTCGAGCCGAAAGGCGCGTTTTACATGATGCCGTCTATCGCGTCTACGAACATGACGGGCGAAGAATTTGCCGAAAAACTGCTGAAAGAGGAAAAGGTCGCCGTCGTGCCAGGGAGCGCGTTCGGCGAAAGCGGCAAATATTTCGTAAGGTGCTCTTACGCAACTTCCATGAAAGATTTGAAAGAGGCTGTGGAACGGATAGGCGATTTCCTTTCCCGCCTGAAACAAAAGGAGAATCAATGATGAACATCTGGCACGATATCGATAAAGACAGGATCAAACCCGAAGAGTTTATCGCCGTTGTGGAAATTCAGAAAGGCAGCAAGCAAAAGTACGAGATGGACAAAAAGACCGGCTTGCTGATTTTGGACAGGATTTTGTATACGTCCACCCATTATCCCGCGAACTACGGGTTTATCCCGCACACGCTTGCCGAGGACGGGGACCCGCTGGACGTGCTCATCTTGTGCAGCGAAGAATTGCTGCCGATGAGTCTTGTCAAATGCTATCCCATCGGCGTCATCACGATGAAGGACAACGGGAGCGTGGACGAAAAGATCATCGCAATACCTTTTACCGATCCCACGTATAACACGTATAAGTCCATCAACGATCTGCCGCAGCACGTGTTCGACGAAATGCGCCATTTCTTTATGGTGTATAAGCAGCTGGAAAACAAGGAGACGGCGGTGGATTACGCTGCGGATCGCGACGAGGCGGTCAAAATCGTGGAAAAATGCCTCAAGAGCTACCACGACAACCTTTTTGAAATTCTCAACAGAAAATAATTTACGCCGCCCGTCAACGGGCGGTTTTTTACGGTAAACCATGAAATACGTCTTTCAATTTTTGTTGATATTGCTCATTTCCTTCGTTTCGGAAATTTTGCATGCCTTAATACCCGTTCCTGTGCCCGCAAGCATATACGGCCTCGTCATTTTGTTCGTATTGCTGTGCACGAAAATCGTCAAGCTTGAGCACGTGGAGGGCGCGGGGGAATTTTTGTTGAAGATCATGCCCATGCTCTTTATTCCCGCGGGGGTGGGCGTCGCCGTCGCGGCAAAGCTCATTTACGAAAATCTGTGGGTCGTTCTCATCACGATGACCGTCAGCACGGCGTTCGTGATGGCGATAACGGGTCTCATCGCGCAGGCGATGACCAAAAGGAAGAAAACGCAGCCATCGCCCGCTACGGAGGGCATAGCGGACGCCGTTTCGGCGGAAGAAGATGTAAACGGTATGAATTTCGCCGTACCCGCAAAGGCGGACGGAGAATTAACGAACGGAGCGGAGGAGGTCGAAGATGCTTGAATTTCTCAATGAGTCGACTTTTTTCGGTCTGTTTATCAGCGTGGGAGCGTACTTCGTCGGCTGGCTGTTAAATAAAAAATTCAAAAAAGACTTTATCAACCCGCTGGTCATCGCGGTGATCATCGTCATCGCGTTCGTGCTTATTTCCGGTATGGACTTCGAGGCGTACGACAGGCAGGCGTCTTTCTTGAGCTATCTGCTCACCCCCGCCACCATCTGCCTCGCTATACCGCTTTATAAACAGCTCGGCATTTTGAAGAACAACCTTGCGGCGGTTTCCGTCGCGGTGGTATCGGGTGCGGTCGCGGCAATGCTTTCGGTGCTGGCGGTGTCGCTGGCGTTCGGCGTTACGCACGAGATTTACGTTTCCCTTTTGCCGAAGTCCATCACCACCGCCATCGGCATGGGCGTTTCGGAAGAACTCGGCGGCGTGCAGGAAATCACCGTCGCCGTCATCGTCGTCACGGGCGTGGTCGGCGCGATGATCGGCAAGCCGCTTTGCAAGCTGCTGCGCATTTCTCACCCCGTCGCCGTGGGGTTGGCGTTCGGCGTGGCCGCGCACGCCGTCGGCACGTCCAAGGCGCTGGAAATCGGCGAAATCGAAGGGGCAATGAGCGGCCTTGCTATCGTAATAACGGGAATGCTGACGGTGGTGCTGTCGCCGCTCTTCGCGCTTTTTTACTGAAAGGGAAAAAAGCGCCTGAGCAAAAAACGCTATCGTAATAACGGGGATATTGACGGTGATGCTGTCGCCGCTCTTCGCGCTTTTTTATTAAATTAAACCGAAAATTCCGTCATAGTGTTCGGCGCGAATAACGTAAAAATTAAAACCCCGTCCCCGCGTTTTCAAAAACGCGGGGACGGGGTGCTTTTTTTATTCAATTTCAGCTATGCAAAATCAACCGTTATCGGACGTTGATTCTTCTTTGGAAAGCGTCGGGTTGACGGACGAGATCTGTCTTCTCATCGCCGCGGAAGAAAGGAGGGCGCAGCCGACCAACGCGTCGAGGGCGAGGTCGACGAAGATAAAGGAATTGTACGCCAGGCTGTACAAAAATTCCTTGCCTTCCCAGATGGACCAGGAATAGAATACGAAATAACCGCTGAGCACGTGGGAGACGTATCTGCCCACGCAGGCGACGATCATGCCGAGCACGAATTCCAGCAGCATATTTCCTTTCAGTCCCTTCATACCTTTAAATATGCCCGCAAGTCCCAGCGCGCCGAAGGCGATGGGGTAATCGAGCATAACCTGCAAAGGCTCGTATATCTGCGGGCTTTGGATACACTGCAAAAGTCCGTAAATGACGCCGACGAGTACGCCGCGTTTCGCGCCGAACATGTATGCGTAGAGCATGATGGGCAGCATGGAAACCAGCGTAACGGAACCGCCCATGGGCAGGGAGAAAAACTTCACGTAAGAGAGCGCGAACGCCGTTGCCGTGCATACTCCCGCATAGGCGAGCTGTTTCGTTTCGCTCGCGCCGCCCTTATTGCGGTCGAACAGGACGGAAAGCACTACGATCGCCGCAACTAAAACGACGGTGAGAATGATATAAAGCGTCTTGTTTTTCGGCTCGTAGCCTTCGCCCGTGGGGAAAAGGCACAAAATCACGACGGCATAAGCGATAAACAGCGCCAGCGCCGCCCAGAACACATAGCGGAACGCGTTGGGCTTAAACAGTTTTACCAACGCGCAGACGATTGCCGCGACGAGGGTATAGGCGAAAAGTCCCACCCACAGCCAGAAGTTGGTATCCAGCTCGCCTTTAAGGGACATGCGGGAAATCTGCATATACAAAACGACGGAAATCAGCGTGACGGCATAGCCCACGACAATGCCCGTCGCAACGGCGGCATAGCCTCGCATTTTCGCGGGAAAGCGGAAACGGATAACGAGCGCGACCGCAATCAGCACGATTGCCAGCGCCAGCGTTACCCAAAGCGCAAACCCTTGCACCGATTCGATGATGCGCTTTAACGCCTCGATTTGTTGGTCGGCGGAAAGCGCGGGAATTTCGGAATCCCAGCCTGCAAACATAAACTCACTCCTTCATATCGCCGAAAAGAAAAACGCGCCCGTAAAAGGGCGCGTCAAACGACAAGCAAAAATTTTGCGTTTCCCTTCAAGCATTACCTTGTCGGGTTCAATGGTATGATCTCAGCTTTTTACG
>CASETU010000142.1 GCA_949290895.1 uncultured Bacillota bacterium | reverse complement strand
TTTAATTTTTATCCCGAAATATTCTTTCGCGAAAAATAAAACGAACCTTAAATTTTCTTCAAGGTTCGTTTTATTTGCTGTTGGTTGAGAGGTAACAAACTTAAAAGAATATGAATTTTGGTATTAAAGCTAAATTAATTAATTTATCTAAAATGACAGTTTTTTGTTAAGAAAGTTGCTTGTGTTTTTTATTTCTGTTTTGTAAAATTTGCTTTTAATTAATAATTTACAATGAGCTTCTGATAATAAAAAATCAAGGTGTTGTATAGTTTGCGGTAAATCGAATTCCTTGTGCGTAATCGCCGAAGTTTTTGCCAAACAAATTGATTCCGCCGGGATATTTTGCGTTAGGTTTTACTCCGATTTTTAAACGTATGCACTTTTCCCGCGTTAAAAATGCAAAATCGTCGATGCAATATTCACCGGAAACATTTTGATGGTTAAGTAAAATTCCGTTTTCGTCTATCCGAATTTGTACGAGCATTCCGAATTGTGTAGAAGAGGACGGCCAGTTTGCAGGTGTAAAAATACCGCGCCTGCCGCCGAAATCGCCCGGGGAAGTGTAAGTGCAAACTTCTTTATCATTCAACCAAAATGTAATATCCGACTTGAAAGAGTTGTTGTAATTCGCACACTCGGAACAGATTTCGGCTGACAAGACGATACTTTGCAAAATGTTATTTTTAATGGAGGTATTCGGGATATGATATTCTAAATATCCGCTTGTAAACCACACGATTTCGGCCTTAATACGGCGGTAACTGTAAAAAATGTCGGGCAGCGCTTCTGCTCCTAGCAAATGTCCTTCGGCATCGGCAATCCCGCATGGCGCGGCAATGTCGAAAAGACTGAAACTTCCTATCGGCAATTCCGTATTAAACGAATGAAAAAAGTTATTGTCAGGCGCATCTTCGTCTGTGCAAAACAGTTCCAAACAGTGTTTTTCCAAAGCTACGATCTTTTCATTGCCGCGCTTGGAGGCATTATGTGTCAAATTGATAAAACCCGCTTGTTGCAGTAATTTGACGTGAAAAGAAATATTGCTTACAGACATATTCAGCTTTTCCGCAATTTCCATAATGGTAAAAGAATTTTTGCCGAGCATTGCCAGAATTTTTCTTCTGGTTGACGAATTCAGCGCAGTTGCGACTTTTTCCACTTTTTTGTCGTCGCTGAGCGTGAGCGTCATTTTTTTTTGCTGTAATTTTTCAAGGTTTTCAAAAAAATCTTTTTGCATATCTTATACCTCAATATAATCATATATCAACATGCAAATAAAGTCAATAAAGTATGCGTAAATTTCGATGATTATCGAAGTTTAAATTAAGTGTTTTCAAAATTGAAAAGTTGCTATTGAATGCTTTTAGAAGGATGTGATACTATATTAATGTAAAAGGAGGTCGCCATGAAGCGGATAGTTTGTTTGTTTTTAATAATTTGTTGTCTTTCTTTTTTGAGTACGGGATGTTTTTTTACCAAAAACGAGCAAGGCGGGGACGATAATATCGAAGCGTCGGAATTTGAACTCGACCCCGATAAAGAATACAATATTGAATTTATGATGTGGGGCGCAAACGACGAGGTGAATAATTATACCGCGCTTGTAGATGCGTTTATGGACGAATATCCGAATGTGATTGTCAGCATTACGCCGCAGGATTCCACGCAATATATGCAAACTTTAACGGGAAGGCTTTCCGGTAAAATGCCCGATCTTTTTTATCTTCCCGAATACGAATTTCGTGCATGGGCAGATGCGGGCAGATTGCTTTCCATTACTAACGGTTTTACCGAAGAAGAGTTTTCTAATCTATGGAGCACGGCGCTCGATTGGTATTCTTATAATCGCACGACAAAGCAGTTAGGGAAATCGGAAGGTTCCGATCTGTACTGCCTTCCCAAAGATATCGGGCCTTGGACGCTGATGTATAACGCGGACATGATCGAAGAGATGGTTAATAAAGGAAAATTGACGCAAAGCGAAGCAGATTTGCTTGCAACAAGCGAAAATGCGATGACTTGGCAACAGTTTACCGATATCTGCGTAAAAGTACAGGACTATTTCGGAACGGAAAAGAATAACGATAAATTTTACGCGGTGCCGTATTACGAACTCAGCAGTGCGATATGGTCGAACAACGCGGATTATTTCGACGAAGGAGCAATGAATAGCTGTATTGCTGCCGATGAGTTTGTAGAAACCATAGAGTGGCTTTGGGATATGATGTATACTTACGGCGTAATTCCGAAATCAACGGGGGATACCGCGCAAAATATGTTTCTCGCGGGCAATTGTGCGTTTTGTTGGGTAGGCCCTTATCTTACGCCGATGTATGCACAGCAAAAAATGAATTACAGATTAATGGCTGTGCCTTATAACGGCGAAAATCCTCAGGCAAAAAGCACGACGTGGATAGGAACTTTAGGTCTTGCAATCAGTAAAACGACGAATCAACCCGCCGCCGCGTTAGCGTTGATGAAATATCTCAGCGTAAACGAAAAGGCTCAAAAAGATTTTTATACTCGCGGGCAGCTTATGCCAAACCTTAAATCGATGGCGCTGGATAAAAATGCCTTTCTTTCGCAAACGGACGAATCGGTAAAGCTTTGGCCGGATAACAGGTTTTTGTATTGCGATATTACCGACGGATTCGGCGGAGATACTCGCAAAGCTATGGGAATTGAGGGCTCAGACACTATCGGAGGAAAAGTTCGCCCGCATTACTATACGTTTGAAAATTCATGGCTTGCCGCGCTTGAAACGGAAATTGCCAATATTTACGCGCTGAAAAATAAAAGCGAGATTCGCGGACGTCTGGAAAGATACGACAGCGTAATGCAGGCGTACTTGGATCAGTCTAACGCAAGTGCGGGAATTCAAAGATAACGGGGCGCTCGATAATGTCGGTAAAAAACAAATTAAAAAGGGCGGAACGTGCCGCTGCAATCGGGTTTGTTGCACCTTTATTTGTGGGATTTGCGGTATTTACAGTTGTTCCTTTTGTAGTGGCCGTGATTTATTCATTGGTAGATTACATGCCGCTTCAGGGTAAAATTTCTCCCGTAAGCTTCGATGTATATATAAGTTTGTTTCGCGGAGATCTCGTTATGGTGGGATTCGGGCAGGCAATTTTAAACACCTTGATACTGATGGTGAGCATACCCGTAAATCTGATATTGGGATTATTGTTTTCCGCCATGATCACGCAAAAAAATTTTAAAGGCGGTACTTTTTTTCGCGTAGTATTTTACCTGCCGGCGGTAACAGGCGCAGTGGCGATTACGCTTGTGTGGAAATTGATGTTCAACGAAACGCAGGGGATTGTAAATATTGCACTCAAAGCTTGCGGAATCATCGATGAAAATATAAATTGGCTGGGCATCACTTCCGGCATGGTTTATCCGCGCATCGTCCTCATCTTGAAGAATGTCTGGGGCGGACTTGGCGGCGTAATTATATTATATGTTGCGGGAATTTTAAATATCGGGCAAAGTTATTATGAAGCTGCTCAAATAGACGGTGCGGGCAAAATAAGGCAGTTTTTGGCTATTACCGTTCCGTTGCTCACGCCGATTACGTTTTATCATTTAATCGTTTCCGTGATAGGCGGATTGCAGGCGTTTATGGATACGCAACTTCTTGCAAATACTTCGGCAACGCAAACCATCGTATATTTTATTTACGATCACGGTATCAATAATTATCGCTACGGATACGCTTCGGCGGCTTCGGTCTTGTTGGCGATTGCGGTTATGGCGGTCACGATCGTTCAATTTCGCGTTTCCGATAAATGGGTATATTCGGAGTGACGGCTATGGAAAAGATAAAAAAAGCAAAACGCGTGCAAAAATGTGTGGCATGGAGTATTATTTATTTCGTTTTGGGAATTGTGGCGATTTCTACGATTTTTCCGTACCTATGGATGGTGCTTGCATCGCTTAAATCTGGTATTGAAATCACCACTTATCCTGAAAAAATATTTCCTTCCGCTCCGAATTTATCGGCATACGTATCGGCGTTTCAAAAACTTAATCTTATAACGGGCATAAAGAATACGTTGCTTTTGGAAGTGTTTTCCGTAACATTCCCGCCTTTTGTTTCGGCTTTGGGCGCATTTGCTTTCGCAAAGCTGGCTTTGCCCGGAAAAAGAGTTTTGTTGCTAACGCTTTTGAGCAGTATGATGATACCGTATGCGGCACTTATGCTGCCGCAGTACCAGATTTGGCAATCGCTCGGGTTGGTAGGAACACTTTGGCCGCTGATCGTTCCTACGTTTTTCGGCGGCGCGCTGATGACGTTTTTCTTTGTGCAGTATATGCAGGGAGTGCCGACGGAATTGTTCGAAGCGGCAAAACTTGACGGAGCCGGGTATTTATTGCAGTTTTTCGGTATTATGCTGCCGCTCGTAAAACCGGCGCTTACCGCCCAGATCGTATTTTCTTTTGTCGGTACGTGGAACGATTATTTTATACCGTCTATTTATTTGAATAAAACGGAAGTCAAAACCATTCAGTTACAACTTCTTTCCCTGCAGCAGCAACAAAATAATCTTATCGATATGAACATAGTAATGGCGGGTTCGGTGCTTTCGAGTATTCCCATGTTAGCCGTGTTTATTTTCTGCCAAAAGTTTTTTATCGAATCGTTGGCGATTTCCGGTATTAAAGGATAATGAAAAGGAGAGGAAAATGAAAAAAAGATGGTTTATGCTAATAGTAGCTTTGTTTGCGATCAGCGCGGCGTTGAGTCTGGTTGCCTGCGCGTCTTCGCCTGAATATCCGCAGTATTTGCCGGAAAAAGGAGAAGGCGACGGCGGTTTCGACTTTCCTTCCAATTCTTATTCGGCAGACATTGAATTGGACGGAATGCTCGATGATGCGCGTTGGCAAGAAGAAGACGTCATCGTTTTGGGTACGTGGGACGATTCCGATGTTAAAAGCGGAGAATACGGCGCTATCGTGAACGACGTCAATCATTATGCAGAGACAAAACGCGCCGTGATTCGCATGTTTCGAGGAGAAGTGGGATTTCATTTCGGAGCGGAAGTACGCGATTCCGATTTGGCTTATTTGAGCAAGGAAGACGGAGATCCCGCTATCTGGACGGATAATATTCTCATCAATCTTTGTACGGCGATAGACGGCGCAGAGGTGCCGATGTCGGACGACTATTATTTTATTGTGACCGCTTTCGGAAATATCTGTTTCCGTAGAGGAGCAAACGCCGCAGGTATGTGGGGCGCATGGAACGGCGTGTTGGATTATGAGTCCGCCATTCATTATTCGGAAGACGGTTCCGTCACGGGGTTCGGCGTGGAACTCGTCGTGCCTTACGAGCAATTGGGACTTATAAAAGACAGTCCGCTGGGCGTTACGTTTCGTTCGTGCGATCGTATAAGCGCTACGAATTCGATGATAGAAAGAGAGTGGTTTTATAACGGCGGTACGCACCATTTCAATACGCCGAACGATTATATTGTGTGGGGCGGGGATAACGTTTTGTATAATTATTATGATTATCCGATGCCCGATATTTCCATAAACGGTTCTATTGTGGATTACGTCGATTCTTCCGTGTTGGAAGGCGTGCGCATTTTGGGCGTGTGCGACGGGGAAACGATAAGCGCGGTGACGGACGAAAACGGAAGTTTTAAGTTGGAAAACGTAAACCCCAACGCCGATATTGTTTTTACGGCGGAGGGAGAAGCACTCTTATGCGAGCAGACCTTTACCGTTGAGAGAGATGAAATGCGAGTGCTTAACGGCGGTACGCTTGAATTTACGGCAAAATTATTGAGCAGTAACAATACCGTTACGCAAACGGTACGCGGCGTGATTACGACGACAAATGAAAATAATCAGCTTGTTCCTGCCGCAGGTGCCATAGTCAAAATGGGCAATTCGGAAACGATAGTCGAAGACGATGGCAGTTATTTGTTGGAATGTGATTTTGTTCAAGCAAAAATGTTGTTTTCCGTTCAATCGGGAAATGCGTTTATTGAAAAAGAGTTCGATATTGCCGAAGCGTTGAAAGGCGAAATTGTTTTTGATGCGGAATTGCCGAAAATGGACCTGCTTGAAGGGACGTTTGGCAAGGGAAATGCAAAAACTTGGTTGGGCTGGACGAGTGAAGGTCTTTACGTTAGAATTTCCGGTACGGGATCTACAAACGGATACGGCGTGGCTTTCGATAAAGAAAACAGCGACGGGCAAAACGGAAAAGTGGTGTTATATCATTCCTTCGGAACGATGTGCGTTACGGGATTTCTGTTGCAAGATTGGGTATATGCGCCGCCTGCAGACTTTGGCGTGACTGCGCAGCAATACACAATGCTGAACGGCGAAAATATTTATGAATTCGTCGTTCCTTATGAATTGATCGGGATTCATTATGGGGAAAGTTTGCGTGTCGCGCCGTTTGAATATACTTCCGAAGGACCGTTTGCGAACTATGTTGACCCCGCGGGAAATGTTTGCGTTTTCGGCGCAGCTTCCGCACTGGAAATATATCCGCTGTTGTCTGCCGACGGAACTATCGCTTATGCAAAAAAAGAAACCGTCGTTTCGGAATACGGCATTTCTGCGTTCGGTAAGTCGCAGGCCGCGGCGGTGTTTGAGTTGGTTGCCGGATCGAAAAACGGTGTGCGCGTGACGATTTCCTATACGCCGCAAGACTCTGTATTCGGATTCGGTATCATGTTCGGCAATGCGGAAAAAACGGGCGGCGTTACCGATTTGTATGCGGTGGGCTTCGGTACAGTGGATCATCATGTATACGGCGACTGGCTTTGGACGGGTAATTATGTACCCGCAACGCAACTCGGCATTGTTGCGGAAGAAAAAATACAGGGTGAAAGAGCAATCGTTACGTTATTTTATTCTTTTGATGTTTTGTGCGGAGCGGATTATTCTCTCGGCATAGGTGCAAATATTTCTGCAATTTCTTTGCAAATGTTCGAATATGTGACCGATGCAAGCGGCAACTTATACGGCGTGTATAATTGTATCAACGATGAAACGGGTAAACCGCTCGCATTCGATACAGGCGTGGAAAATTTCCCCGTATGGGAAATCGTAAGGGAGGAGGATCATGAATAAAATTTTAACGGTTGCGATATGCGTTTGCCTTTTGTTGAGTATTTGTGCAGGCGGGTGTAAGGAAAAAAAGATGGTTTCCACCGAGCCGATCGAAGGCTGGAGTGCGCCCGATTATAAAACCGAATATTACGACAATTATCAGTATAACGCTTATTATAACGCGGAAGAAGCGCAAAAACATCTTCCCGATCAAGGCGTATACGGTTCGGGCAATGCTTATATCCTTCGTTATAACGGTATGTATTATATGTACATGGGTACGTCTAATTTTGCATCTTCCGCATTGCCGTGTTGGCAATCTGAAGATCTCATGGTGTGGGAGAAAGTCAATAACGGCGTCAATGCGGAAGGCGTTATTGCGCAGGACGTTCGTCTGACGAATACTTATCCGCCGTGTGTAAAACAGTATAATAACGTGTTTTATATGTATCTGTACATTAAAAACGATATCATTGAGCAGGGAAATTATATCCTTAAAGCCGATTCGCCCATAGGACCTTTTGATTTTGTGACCGACGATTTAGGTGAACCGATTTGCTATACGATAGCGGAAACCACACTCAACATAGATTGCGATATTTTTATCGACGATGATGAAGAAATTTACTTTATGAGCGGTCATCAGGACAATTATTTTACAGGAATACGCGCATTCAGAATGCCCGATATGGAAAGCGTTTCTTATGATGAAAACAACTACATCAATATTGCTGAAAGTTCTGTTGGCGGCTGGACGGAAGGCAACGGTTTTTTCAAACGAGACGGTAAATATTATCTTATGTATACGGGGTCGAACATTTTAAGCCCCGGTTATCTTACGCATTATTCTTCCGCTTTGGACGACAGCTGGAAGGCGTCTTTCGGAACGGCGCAAAAAATCAATGCCCCAGGGTTTGAACAGGGGATAGACTGGCCTATGGGTTGTGAAGCCGATCCGCAGTTTTATTCACTCGGTCATGCTACGTCTTTATTGGGTCCCGATATGGACGGATTATATTATCATTATTTCAGTGTTAATTCTTCCGGGCCGAATTGTTCGTTTGCTATCGACAGGCTGATTTTTAACGGAGCGGCAATGGATTCCGCGCAAACGCAGTTCCGTTCCGTTACGCCGCGCCGCCCGCAAATTTACAGTTATGCACCCGCAGAGGATTCTGCTTTTCGGAAAGAGGGGAATAAACTGCTTTCCGAAAAAACGACCGATGAATGTTTTACCGCTGAATTTAATTTTACGGGCAACGATGTAAAATGCGTGGTCTCTTATACGGACGAAAATAATTACGCTTATGTAAAAACGGATATTTCAGCTAAAAAAATCAATTTATACAAAATATCCGAAGGTAAGGAGACTTTGATAGCTTCGGGTAATATCGTGCGCGACTATGATGCGGAAAATTTGTTGCAGACGGTAAGGATTGCTTATCGCGACGGAAAAGCGGACGTATATTTTGACGACCTTAAAAAAATAGAGAATGCGGACATTTCGTTAAAGTCCGGAAAGTTCGGATATTTATGGCAAGGCGCGGCAAAGTTTTGTTATACCGCGGCATCAAATGTGGCAAAAGGTCTGAGCGACGCGGTGGAACCGAAATTATCTTATATCAATATCGGCGCTCAAAGTTATCTGCCGCAAGGGGTTTATGACGGGCATGGTTCCGTATTCGGAAAAAACAGCGGTTACAGTGAAGTTTCGAAAGAAGAATACGGCGGGAAATATGTCGGTATGGGAAAAATGGTCTTGCAGGATGTCGGAGATACCGCCACTTACCTTGTGGATTTTTCGGAAAATCGGCAAGGCGGAGAAGAAGGTTTTTATGCGCTTAGATTAACGTTGAATAAAGCAATGTGCGGTAAAAAATTCGGCTTAAGAGTAGACGGCGGAAAAATGTACGTTTTATCGGTGCCCGATGTTGCGCCGCAAAGCGGAGCGGATATTGTTAAAACGTTTGTCGCAGATATACCCGTAAGTGCAGGCGTACACCAAATTTCTTTTACTTGCTTAGATGAACCTTTTTCTTTTCATTCTTTTACATTCAATCAAAGTTTGTCGGAAAATTTTCTTTATGAAACCGCTCTTTCCGCTGCGCCTGAAAACGGTATGGAACAAATGACGTTGTGGCGTTTTTCAAAAGAAGAAAACGACGAAAGTCCTTCGCTTACTTCCCGTCCCGGCGTTCGTTCTTTGGTGTATTTCGGGGATAAGGGGTTGAATGATTATACGATCAGTTGCGATTTTCGGCTTAACGACGACAGCATTTATACGGCAGGATTTATCATTCACGGTGCAAGGTATTCTAATTCCGCGTATGTTACGGAAGATTATAGGTATATGCAAGGATATTATATTGCATTAAGTAAACGAATGGTTAAAATAGAAAAAATAAATTTTACGCATACGAACAGTAATGCCGCTGCAGAACGACTTTCCTTACAGACGGGGAAATGGCAGCATGCAGAGATTGAAGTTAAGGGCAATACAATTAAAGTTACCATTCGAAACGAAAAGGGAGAAACGGCAAATATATCTTATACGGACGATATTTCTTTCGATTTCGGCAGATTTGGATTTTACTCTTCCGGAGCGTCCGTGTCTTATAAAAACTTAAAGATTAAAGGTTAATGATGAATACAGGCATTGTGGTTTTATTCGGTGATTTTTGTCAGGAATTATTATATGCCTGCCTTGATTGCGGCATACAAAGGTTGGGTCTGCATTTCAATATAGAACAAAATACCATGGCAGAATATTGCGACTTTATCGTTCGAAACAGAAAATTGATTCGCTTTGCAAGCAATAGAGGAATAAAAATCACACATTATCTTCATGCAGTATCGTCGTTGTTGCCCAGAACGCTGTTTGTTGAAAAACCGCAATGGTTTAGAATGGACGAAACGGGAAAGAGAACGCCTGATTTAAATTTATGTTCTTCTTCCGATGACGCATTGATGGTAATTGAAAAGAACGCTGAAAATCTGGCAAAATTTTTGGAACAGGAAACGCACGAATATCATTTTTGGACGGACGACGATTTTGGAAAAGATGTGTTTTGTCATTGCGGCGAATGTTGCGAAAAGGATTGTTTCAATCAAAATCGAATTATATATCGTGCGGTTTTGCGAGGTTTGAAAAAGTACGACTTTTCTGCGCGTTTATCTTATCTCGATTACGGAAAGTCGAAAACAGAAAGATTAGATAAAGATATGTTTCTCGAATACGCTCCTTTTTTACGCAGGCACGATCTTCCGATAGAATCGCAAGATAATATCTTTTTCAAAAATAAGTCGCTATGTATATCAAAAAACTATAAAAACACATGGTTGGTGCTTGAATATTTTTTAAGCTATGATTACGCTTCGGTTTGCAGTGGAAAACAGGAAGAGCGTATTCGGCAGGACATATCTTTTTATAAAACGTTAAATCCTTATGCATTGGATACGTTTGTGGTTTTTCCGAATCGCTTAAAAAATTACGACGGAATCAAAAAATATGCGGCTTGGCTTAGGAGTTAAAATGAAAGGAAGAGGAGTTATCATATTAAATCGTGATTTTTCGGCAGAGTGGTATGACTTGCTGAAAGATTGTAATATCAACAGGATAGGATTGCATTCCTTGTATCAAAACGGAGGATTGCAGGGGCATTTAGAATGGCTGCAGTCCCCTTATGTTTGCGATTTGATTGCAAAATTCGAAAAGGGCGGTTTTGAAGTCTTGAATGAAGTTCATGCCGTCGATTGGTTGTTGCCCAGAAAACTTTACGAAGAACATAAGAGTTGGTTTCGTATGAACGAAAACGGAG
>CASETU010000141.1 GCA_949290895.1 uncultured Bacillota bacterium | reverse complement strand
GTCGACGAAAAACGCAGTGAAACGAAGACCACTATCGTCAAAGTGACCGATACCGACCGTCCTTACGTAAGCCTCGGCGAAATGGAAAAATATTATATCGTGGGAGAAGAGATCGAACCGCCTTCCGCGGAGGTGCGCGACAATTACGATACCAATCTCACCGCTACGCTTTCGCTCTACAAAGGCGATACGCAGGTCATCGCTTCGGTGACGGGTGCGTTCACGGTGGAGGAAGAGGGGGCTTATAAAATAGTCGCCACGGCGACAGACTCCTCGGGCAACGTCAGCGAAGAAGCGGTACGCGAATTTGCCGTGAGAAACGCCGCAGCAAAAGGCGAGATAGAGGACTTTGAAGCGAGCGAACTTGCTGGAGCGAGCGTGAACGCCGTGTCGAATTACGGCAACGTGCTGAAGAGCGGCTACGCGGAAGCAGACGGAGTCAACGCCTTCTATGTTTCCAGCGTGACGGAAAACACCGAAGACACGCTCGATAAATATCCCGGCTTGGGGTTGACGCCCCGAATTTCCAAAGCGGACGTCGAAGCGCTCAAGGCGGAAGGATACAACAAGCTCGTCATGCGCGTGTATCTCGATTACAGCGGCGCGAGAACGCTCTATCATCAGTGGGCGGTAAACGAAGAAACGGGCAAGCACGTGCAGACCAACCTCGGCAACATTGCGGCGAAAACCTGGACGGATTTTGCACTCGACCTCGATTTGTTTATTTCCGCTTACGACGACATCGCCGCGGGTAATATCCTGTTTATTTACGTCGGTAACGAAGCGGAATATACCCCGGATAAGGTGATGGGTAACTTCAAACTCTATATCCGCGACATTTATGTTACGAAAGAAGTGAAGGACGCGACGATCGACCTTTCTTCTTTAGAAGCTTCTTATGAATTGAACGATCAGGCGGATGTCAGCGAAATCACCGCGTCCAGCGCGACGGAAACTTCCGCGAAATTCGATATAGAATTCCTTTCTCCTACGGGCAAAACGCTTGTGCCCGAGGACGGCAAGATCACGTTTATTGAGGCTGGCGTTTACACCGTGCGCGCCGTTCCCGCGGATAAATGTCTGCGCGGCGTAGCGGAAAGCGAAATCACGGTAAAGGCGGCGTTCGCGGACGTGCAGAAAGCGATTGCGGAAATCAACGCCGCCGAGGATAAGACCACGGCGGAAATTATCGAAAAGGCTGCGCTCTTGAAAGCCGCGTATCCCACGCTGACCGATGAAGAAAAGGCGCAGATCAACACCTTCGACTATATCCTCGCCATTACGTTGGAAGAAGCGGAGGAGGGCGTGTTCTATCAATTCGACTCCGCCGCAGGCATAGAACAGGTGCAAATCGATTACAACGACGGCACCGCAGTGTCGACCAAGAACGGACTTTCCGTCGATACTTCCGTGAAGTACGGCGACGAAGCTGCGTCGATGAAGGTAGAATTTACCGACGTCCCCGTGGAATGGTTCAGCCCGTATACCTTAAAGCTGAGCGTTCCGTCCAACGCCGATCTCTCGGCGTACGGCTATCTGAAATTCCGCATGAAAGGCTACACCTATAAAGCCGAGAGATCCGTCACTTATACTTTGAAGTACGACGGCAAATATATCGAAAACACCAACACCCCGATTTCGCTCACGGGCGAATGGCAGGAAGTTGTCATTTCCCTTGAAGGGATTACCGACCTTTCCAAACTGACTATCAACTTCTATACGCTTAACGGCAGTAATGCGTTCGGTTCGGTTTGGAACGAAAGCGGCAGGTTCTATGTAAATATTTCCAACGTCTACGGCGTGGTCAAACCCGAACTTACCCTCAATCCGGAATTTACTTATAAGGAAATTTATTCCGTGGAAGAATCGGTGGATCTCAGTAAATTCACCGTCTCGAGCGAAGATTATCCCGACCTGACTTTCAAATATACGCTCATCGACAACAACGGTACTGCACAGGATATGCCCGCAAGCTACACCTTTACGGAAAGCGGCGTTTATACCGTTAAGGCGGAAATCGTGGGAGAAGACCTCATCAAAGGCGAATTGATTGTATCCTTCACCGTGAGAAAGACGCTTGCAGAAGTGCAGGCGCAAATCGATGCTTTGGACGATATCGCCGATAAGACGGGCGAGGAATTTGCCGCCGCGGCTGCGCAGATAAGAAAGGATTTCTCCTATCTGTCGGACGACGAAAAAGCGCAGATAGACCAACTCGCGATGTATGCAAAGCTCAACAACGTTACGATAACGGACGACAATAAACTTTTCTATTTCGATTCGGCGCTCGGCAAAGACCAGATCGTTGCAGCTATCAATAAAGACGAAACCCTTTTTTCCAAAGACGGCATTTCGGTGGATACTTCCGTGAAATACGGCGACGAATCTGCGTCCTTGAAGATCGAGTTCACCGATGCGACTGCTTCTTGGTTCGGACCGTACATCGTAAACCTCGTTTTGCCCGCGCATACCGATCTTTCCGAATACAATTATCTGGTGTTCCGCGCGAAGGGATATTCGAGATACTCGGGCAGACCCGTTACGATGTTTATTCAGTACGACGGGAAATATATCGCGGGGACCAACCCGCCGATAGAGCTCGGCGACGGCTGGACGGAATTCCGCATCCCCACCGACGGGATAACCGATTTTACGAAACTGCAAATCAAATTCAATTCCAGCAACAACGGCGATAAATGGGGTTCCGTTTCCAACACGAAGGGCGATTTCTACGTGAATCTCTCCTGCGTATATGGGCTTTTCGTGCTGGACGATATCGAAGTTAATCCCGAATTTACGGAAAAAAGCGTTTATGAAGAAGGGGAAACGATTGATTTGAGTGCGTTTAGCGTAACTTCGGAAAGCGCGCCTGACGCTGTTTTCAAATACACCGTAGTGCAGCCCGACGGCAACGAAATCGATATGCCGCAGAGCATAACTCTGCAAAGCGGCGCTTATCAGGTGAAAGCAACTTGTGTAGGCGGCACGAGCAAAGGGGAATATATTTATAAATTTTTCGTAAACTCCGTCGATACGATTTTCGCCTTTAATACTGCTGCGGGCAGAGAGCAAATTTCCACCGCTTTTATCGCGGGAGACGCTGATGAAGTCGCTTTGACGACGAAAAATTATATCGTTTTGGATAAAGAGAAATATTACGGCGAAGAGGGGGTGTCCACGAAGATCGGTTTTGACGACGTGAACAACGGAACGGAAACGTGGTGCTGTCCGTTCACCGTGAAATTCACAAATGCCGATACGGAAAATCTCGCCGCTTACGATTACATCGTGTTCAGGCTCAACGGATATTCTTATAACGCGAATCGCCCCGTAACCTATACCTTGAAATATGACGGGAAATATATCAACGGCACGGGAACGCCTGTAGTACTTACCACGGGAAAATGGACGGAAGTGGTGATTCCTTTGAACGGTATCGACGATCTTTCCAAACTGACGCTGAATTTCTATACGAAAAACGGAACGGCAGATTTCAGTTCTATATGGAACAGTACTGCGCGTTTCCACGTAAATATTTCCAACGTTTACGGTTGCAATTTGCCTGAAAACGGTTTTGCCATAGTCGACGAATCGGGTACTTTCATCAATAGTGCGGCTTACGGCACGGATAAAGTCGTAAAGAGTTATGTTGCCGATTTCAACGGCAAACCCGCTTGGAAGACGGAAGTCGATCCCGCTAAGGGCGCTTCGGGCAATTCCTATAAATGGCCCGGGGTTGCTTTTACAAACTGTCTGTTCTCGACTGACGCGCTCACTGCGAAAAAGAACGAAGGATTTACTAAAATCGTGGTGCCCATGTATATCGTTTCTTCCGCTGCGGAGTCGAAAGACCTTTGTTGGGATACAGATGTGGTAATAGATACTGTAAACTGTAATGAATGGGTGAATGTTGAAATATCTATCGATGAAGCAATATCGCGATATGATACGATAGGCAAATATTTCTTCTATATAGAAAATTCTGCAGCCGTCGATTATATCACGTATTATGTTTCCGACGCATATTTCGCTTAAAGCGGCGTATGCAAAATCAGTAAAAAAATAACGGGCGGCGTTCCGCGAAACAGCGGAACGCCGCAAAATAAAAAGGTGCGATTATGAACGAATGGTTATATGCGAAACACGTGGCGCACAGAGGCCTGCATAACGAAAAATTCAGCGAAAATACCGTCGGCGCGTTTGAAAACGCGATAAAGCACGGGTATAATATCGAACTTGACGTACAGCCGACAAAGGATAAAAAGCTGGTCGTCTATCACGATATTCACCTGCGCAGGCTGACCAACTGTGACGATTACGTGAAAAATATTACTTATGAGCAGGCGGTAAACGAAGTGCTGTATAACGACACAAAACAACACATTCCCGATTTTGAAAAGGTGTTGGAAGTGTGCGAAGGGAAAACGGGGCTGATGATAGAGATCAAAAAGGACAGTTACGAAACGCCGGAGCTTCTCGTGGAAGAGCTTATCGTGCCTTTTTTAAAGAAGTATAAAGGCGATTTCGTCGTCAAATCTTTCAACCCTTATACGATGAAATGGTTTGCGGACAATACCCCCGAATTTACACTCGGGTTTCTTTCGGAATACGATTCGTTGGAGGACTATCCTCCCGAATGCCGACCGTTGGTGGAAGAACTGCTCTTCACGGGCAAGCGGAAAGTGGACTTTTTCGATTACTGCCTCGGAAAAATAGGCAGCCCTTTATGGAATTTAGTTTACGGCAAAATGCCGTGCTTTACCTGGGTGGTCAGAAGTCAGAAAGAATTTGAGTCCTGCCGAGGCAAAGTGGACAATATCATTTTCGAGAATTTCATTCCGGAGGATTAAAAGATGTTTACGTTTGCTGTGGTGGGTTTCGGCGCGCGCGGCAGAAAATATTCCGCGTTGCTGAAGGCGCGGGGAGAAAAGCTCGTCGCCGTCTGCGACGCCGATCCGAAAGTCTATGAAGTCGCCCGCCGCGACTACGAGCTGAAGGACAACGCGCTCTTTGCCGATTACGATTCCTTTTTCGCAAAGGGCAAGATCGCCGACCTTCTCATCGTCGCGACGACTGACCGCGAACATATCGAGCCTACACTCCGCGCGCTGGAACTCGGTTACGACGTCATTTTGGAAAAGCCGATCGCGGTCTCTTTGGAAGATTGCGAAAAAATATATCGAAAGGCAAAATCGACTGGCCGGCGGGTCATTATCTGCCATGTGCTCAGGTATTCGCCGTTTTTCAGAAAGATAAAGGAGCTGATCGACAGCGGCAGATACGGGCACATCGTTTCCGTCAACCATGTGGAAAACGTGGGATACTGGCATTTTGCGCACAGCTTCGTGCGCGGGAACTGGCGCAACGAAAAGGAAAGCACTTTCATGCTTTTGGCGAAATGCTGTCACGACCTCGATATCCTCGCGTGGCTCATCGATAAGCCCTGCGAATACGTCAGCTCCATGGGCAGTTTGTCGTATTTCAAAAAAGACAATCCCGAGAACCCGCATAAAGGCTTTTGTTTTCTGTGCGATAAAGAGGACTGTCCTTATCGCGCTTCGGATTTTTATGTGAAAAACCCGTTGTGGGTAAAACTTCCTGTTCTCCCCGAGGAGAACAGGGACGCGTTTATTCGCCGCTGGCTGGAAGATAAAAACAATCCTTACGCCCGCTGTGTCTTCGAATGCGATAACGACGTGGTCGATCATCAAGTCGTCAACATGCAGTTTGCGGGCGGCGTGACGGCGCATCTTACGATGACTGCGTTCACGAAAGATTTTTACAGGCGCACGCACTTTTTCATGAGCGAAGGCGAAATTTACGGCGATCTTCTGGAAAACAAGCTCTACGCCACGCGTTTCGGAGAGGAAACGGAAGTGTTCGACATGGGCGCGCTGACGTCCGGCGGGCACGGCGGCGGTGACGAGGGACTGATAGGCGACGTCTGCCGCTTAATGGAACAGGGCGGCAAGAGCGTGACCGATATAGACGTTTCCATGGTGAGCCACAAAATCGCGTTTGCCGCGGAAAAGAGCCGCAAGGCGAACGGAGAGTCGGTAGAGCTCTGACGGCGACGTTTGATAAGATAAAGCGTTGTTTTCTTTAAGAAATGCAAATTGATTGCGCCCACCGCGCGTTCCGTATTCCACGGAACGCGCGGTGGGCGTTTTCGTTTTTCTTTGAATTACGATAAAACTTTGCAATATTTGCGCATACGATAAAGTGAAAACATTTATTGTTTATAAAAATGATATTGTTTGCCGCTGAGGCGTTGTCAAAAACGCAAAAAAATGCTTGATATTAGCGGCGCGTGGTGATATAATCAATAGACCGAAAGGAAATGCGGAGTCGTTTATGGAAGGTTGCGGAGATATTAAAAAACATAAAAAAGTAAAAAATACGGATATGTGTACCCGTCCGCTTTTGGGGAAGATCATAATGTTTTCCCTGCCGCTCATCGCAACGGGGATATTGCAACTTTTGTACAACGCGGCGGATATCATCGTCGTCGGACAGTTCTCGGGGCATACAGCCATGGCGGCGGTGGGTTCTACGGGGTCACTGGTCAATCTGGTCACCAACCTGTTCATCGGATTCAGTGTCGGTGCGCTTTCCGCGATGTCGCGCTGGATCGGTGCGGGAGAAAAGGAGAAGGCCGACCGTATCGTACATACTTCCATTCCCGTCGGCGTTATCGGCGGGGTGATCGTAGGGATCATCGGTTTTTTCGGTGCGGAACTTTTTTTGAAATGGATGAAGACCGACCCCAACGTCATCGACCAGGCTACGCTTTATCTGAAAATATATTTCGTCGGCATGCCCTTCGCCATGCTGTACAATTTCGGCGCTTCCATTCTGCGCGCCTGCGGGGATACGAAACGCCCGCTCATCATATTGAGTCTCGCGGGGCTCATCAACGTAGGTATCAATTTATGGTTGGTCGCGGGCTTCAATATGGGGGTTGCGGGGGTCGCCATCGGCACCACCGCGTCTCAGGCGATTTCCGCCGTCGCGGTGCTTTGGGTGCTGTGGAAACAAAAAGGTTACGGCTGCTTCCGCTTTAAGAAAATGCGCGTTTATTCCGATTCTTTGAAGGAAATCGTGCAGATCGGTCTGCCTGCCGGCATACAGGGGACGATATTTTCCCTTTCCAACGTTATTATACAATCGTCCATCAATATTTTCGGCGACATCGCCATGGCGGGCAACGCCGCGGCGGCGAGTATCGAAGGGTTCGTCTATACCGCAATGAACGCCGTTTCGCAGGCGTGTTTGACCTTTACCGCACAAAATTACGGCGCGAGCAAGCTCAAAAATATCCGATTGATTTTAGTGCAGTGCGTAGCCATCGTCACCGTCGTGGGCGTGGTGCTGGGCGTAGCGGCGTATGTGTTTTCGCCGCAGCTTTTGTACATTTACAATAAGGACGCGGCGGTCATCGCTTACGGGGTGGACCGTCTTGCAATCGTTTCCACGATGTATTTCCTATGCGGGTTGATGGAGGTGCTCGTCGGCTCTCTACGCGGTATGGGGCGGTCTTTCGTGCCGATGCTCCTTTCTGTCGTAGGTGTTTGCGGCGGACGTATCATCTGGATTTATACCGTTTTCGCCGCCGAACATAACCTGACGATGCTCTATCTTTCCTATCCTGTTTCCTGGCTTTTGGCGATCGTCATGCATTTAATTACATATTTTGTCGTATACGGGCATGTCAAAAAGGTTTTGCGTCCCGAAAAAAAAGATGAAAATGCCGTGCAAGCGTTGTCGCCGTTGCCGTGCGATGAAACCGCCGCAACCGAGGAGGAAATTGCGCCCTGTCCGATTGCGGAAGAATGCGAAAATCTCGATAAAAAATAATGATTTGTTGAAGTTTTTTAAAGAGCCGCGTTGTGCGGCTCTTTGTTTTTAGCGAGCATTTTTATGCAATTTATCGTGCATAAAAACGTCGTTTGCGAAATTAAACGGTACAATGCGCTTCTTATGCGGCTT
>CASETU010000140.1 GCA_949290895.1 uncultured Bacillota bacterium | reverse complement strand
TTGAACAGCCATTTTTCTACACCTCTTTTATCCTATTGCGCTGAAAACTTAAATTTGCACGCCCTTGCAGTCCTCGCCGCAAACGAAAACCAGCGGCATTTCCAAAATCAGTTTGTCGTCCACCGCTTTGGTAAGGTCAACCTTGTCCGCGCGGTATTCGTACGCGTCCTCCGCGCCCTCGGAAGAAAATTCCTCCGCTAGAGAAACGGTGAAACTCTTTTCCGTATGCGAAAGACATTTCGTACACTCGCCTGCGAGCGTGAAGGAAATTTCCGCTTCGACGTAAGCCGAATTTCTCCCCGTCAGCATGATTTTGCCCAGCACTTTCACGGGCGGTACGATGCTGACGTTGGGAATGGAAACGAGTTCCCCTTGCGGAAGATATTCAAAGAAAAAATCCTCTTCCGTCTTCCCTCTTTTTCTGATTTCTTTTAAGTCTATAACCATCTTTTTATCTTGGTTTAAGCATTCAAGCCTAATTATTTTATTATATTATGCCCGCATTGTCAACTTTTTTGACGTTCTTTTTTTACCGATTGCGGGTTTTTCGCCGAAAACGCGTCGCTTTCAGGCATTTTTCGTCAATTCTTCCGTTTCCCGAGCGATGGAAAGCTCCTCGTTGGTGGGAACGACGAACACCTTGACTTTGGAATCGGGCTTGCTCAACACGCCGATACCGCTGTGCGGATAGTCTTCGTTCGCTTTCGCATCGTAGCTGACGCCCATGTATTCCATATCGGTGAGCACCAGATCGCGAATCAGCGGAGAATGTTCCCCGATGCCGCCCGTAAAGACGATGGCGTCCGCCCCGCCGAGCGCGGCGGCATAGCTACCGACGTACTTTTTCACGCGGTAAGCGACCATTTCCAGCGCGAGTTTCGCGCGTTCGTCGCCGTTTTGCGCCGCGGCGGTCAGATCGCGGCAATCGCTGGAGAATCCGCTGATGCCGAGCATACCGCACTTTTTATTGAGGTAGTTGACCACTTCGTCGGCTTTGAGATTGAGTTTGACGCGCATATAATCGACGGCGGCGGGATCGATGTCGCCGCTGCGCGTGCCCATCACCAGCCCTTCGAGCGGGGTGAAGCCCATGGAAGTATCGATGCACTTGCCGTCTTTCACCGCGGAGATGGAAGAACCGTTCCCCAGATGGCAGATGATGAGTTTGCAGTTTTTCGTACCGAGGATTTTTGCCGTCTCTTCGGAAACGAATTTATGCGAAGTTCCGTGGAACCCGTATTTTCTGACTTTGTATTGTTCGTACACTTCGTACGGAATGCCGTACATGAACGCTTTGGGCGGCATGGTGGAATGGAAAGTGGTATCGAACACCGCGACCATGGGCACGCCCTTCATCACCTCGCGGCAGCTTTTGATGCACGCGATATTGCCGGGCATGTGCAAGGGACCGAGGTCGACGTTCTTTTCACAAATCCGAATGACTTCGTCGTCGATGACCACCGAGCACTTGAAGTCCTCGCCCGAATGGAGCACACGGTGTCCCACGGCGCCGATTTCGTCCATATTTTTCAGCGCGCCCTTTTCGGGGTCGAGCATGGCTTTGAGCACCAGCTCCATCGCCTCTTTATGCGTGGGCATATCCTGCTCGATGACCAACTCCTTATTGTCGAAGGTCTTTTGCGTGAGCTTGCCGCCGCTGAACGTGATGCGTTCGCAAAGCCCTTTGAGCACGACGCTTTCGTCCTTCATGTCGATGAGCTGATATTTCAAAGAAGAGCTGCCTGCGTTGATTACGAGAATTTTCATCTTGTTTTCGGCTCCTTATCAGTTCTGCGTCTGGATTGCCGTGATGGCGATCGCCGCCACGATATCCGCTACTTTACAACCCCTCGAAAGGTCGTTGATGGGTTTTGCAAAACCCTGGCAGATGGGACCGACAGCCATGAACCCGCCCAGACGTTCGACGAGTTTATAACCGATGTTGCCCGCATCGAGGTCGGGGAAGATGAGAACGTTCGCCTGTCCCGCGACTGCGGAAGACGGCGCTTTGAGGCGCGCGACGGAAGGATCGAGCGCTGCGTCGAGCTGCAATTCTCCGTCCGCAACGATTTCGGGAGCGATCTCATGCAGTTTTTCGACGGCGTTTCTCACCTTGTCCACGTCGGCGTGTTTCGCGCTGCCCTTGGAAGAATGCGACAGGAACGCGATCTTCGGTTCGAGTTCCGCAATGGTGCGCGCGCTCTTTTCCGATGCGACGGCAATGTATGCGAGCTCTTCCGAAGTGGGGTTCTGGTTGATGCCGCAGTCGGCAAACACCAGCGCGCCGCCCTTGACGTAAGGATTGCCCGTCTTGGGAGGTATCATCAGGAAGTAGCTGGAAACCAGCGGCACGCCGGGCATGGTCTTGACGATCTGCAAGCCCGGGCGAAGCGTGTTCGCCGTGGAATGGCAGGCGCCGGAAACGAGCCCGTCGGCGTCCCCCGCTTTCAGCATCAGCACGCCGAAATAGGTGTTGTCGGCGGAAAGCTTTTCCGCGTCCTCTTCGGTCATGCCTTTATTCTTTCTCAGTTCATACAAAAGTTTTGCGTATTCCGCACGTTTGGGACTGGTTTTGGGATTGATGATGGTAACGCCGTCGAGATTTTCGTCGGGGTTATTCTTTCTGATTTCTTCTTCGTCGCCGAGCAGGACGATCTTTGCAATCCCCCTGGCCTGCGCGTCCGACGCGGCTTTCACCACGCGCGCGTCCTCACCCTCGGGCAGGACGATGATCTTTGCCAACTTTTTCGCTTTTTCCAGAACTTCGTCTAAAAAATTTGACATCTCCGTACTCCTAAATAAAAATTTTCTTTATTTTCCGTTTGTTTTGTAGTATACTATAATCGAACGGCGCGAACCGCGCGCAAAATATTCGGCGTTTCGGCTCGTTTCGTTCCGTTAAAGTATCGTAAGACGGCAAAATCATTCCGTCTTTTCAATTATACAACATTCGCCGCAAATTGTAAATAAGAAAAGGGAGAGTTTTTATGAAAAATTGCGCCTGCATAGCGGAATATAATCCCCTCCATACGGGACACCTGCGCCTGATAGATCATATCAAACGGGAGTTGAAAGCCGAAACGCTGACCGTCGTCATGTCGGGCGATTTCTGCGAGCGCGGCGAAGGCGCAATCGCAGACAAATACACCCGCGCAAAGCACGCGATATACGCGGGCGCCGATTTGGTGGTGGAACTGCCGACGGTATTCGCCACGGCGAATGCGGAACTCTTCGCCACGGGCGCGATGAAGATAATCAAGAGCCTCGGCGTAGTCGATTCCCTCTCTTTCGGCGTGGAATCGGGGGACGCGGATACCTATAAAACCGCGGCGCGCGCCATGCTAAGCGAAAGCAAAGAATTCCGCCAGGCGCTCAAGCGCGAGCTGGAAACGGGCGTTTCCCTGGCAAAAGCGAAATTCAACGTGGTGAAAAAGCTGAACCTGCCGGATTTGGACGAATCACTCGTTTCTTCGCCAAACAACATTCTCGCACTGGAATACGCAAAAGCCGCCTTGAAGTGGGAATACGATATAGAACTTTATCCTTACCTTCGCGAAAACATTCACAACGAAACGAAACTGCAAAAATACATCACCAGCGCGCAGAGCATACGCGCAAAACTCCTCTCGGGAGAACGGAAAAAAATAAAAAAATACGTTCCGAAATACGTTTACGAGGACCTAGCGGAATTTCCGCCCGATTTCCGCCCCGCGATCATGACGGCACTTATCACCGCCACGGCGGAAGAGCTCGCCCGCGTTTCCGACTGCACCGAAGGGCTGGAAAACCGCATCAAGGCGCTGCTGAAGGACAATCTTTTATACGACGACCTTTTGGAAAAAGTATCCACAAAGCGCTACACGCTCGCCCGCGTGCGCAGGATATTTTTGGCGAACTTTCTCCGCATTACGGAAGACTTTATCTTCAAATGCTTGAAGCGCGACCTCTATATCAAGGTGCTTGCGGTCAAGGAGTCCGCCCTGCCCCTCGTCAGCGAGATACGGCAAAAGGCGAAAGTGCCCGTGCTCATGAGAAAGAGCGATTACCGCGCCTTGGAAAAGACCGCACTCGACTGCTTTGAAAAGGACGTTACCGCGTGCGGCCTCTTTTCCGTCGTTTCGGGCGCAAAGCAGAACGAATATTTCACCCTCATCGTCCCCGATACGGAAAAATAAAATCACTCGCTTGCCGCCGCGCCTGCTTTTGCCGAAAAGCAGGCGCGTTTTTTCGCTGATTTTTTCGAAATAACGGTGGTGTTTATAAAGTCTTTCCGCGGCGAGCAATACGCCGCATGAAAACAGCTAGCGGGCGCGCCGAAACGGCGCGCCCGCTGGTTTTTATTTATATCATTTATTTTTACTTTTCCACGCCCTTTTCGCGGCGGCGCTCTTTGACCTTTTTTTCGTCGCCGATATCTTTCGGCACGTAATACACCCTGTTTTTGAGGGTATCGGGCAGGTACTGCTGTTTTACGTAGCCGCCGTAATCGTGGACGTATTTATACTGCGCGGACAAGGCTTTGTCCTCCTTGCTGCCGTACACCGCGTTTTTCAAGTGGGGCGGCACGTTGTCGTCCTTATGTTTCACAGCGTCCTCGTTCGCCCCGCCCATCGCCACGACGACGGAGTTGGACTTAGGCGCCTCGCACACGTAGATGACCGCGTGGGAAAGCGGGATAAGCCCCTCGGGCTTGCCCATCTTTTCAAAAGCCGTCATCGCGGAAACGGCGACAACGAGAGCGTTAGAGTCCGCCATGCCTACGTCCTCGCTGGCGTGCGCGACGAGCCGCCGCGCGATGAGCAAAGGATCGCACCCGCCGTCGATGAGGCGGAACATATAATAGAGCGCGGCGTCGGGATCGCTCCCCCGTAAGCTCTTGCAAAAAGCCGATAATATATCGTAATAAAGGTTTTCGTCATAGGAGAGCGCCTTGCGCTGAATGGACTCCTCCGCGTCGCGCAGGGTGATATGCACTTTTCCATCGCCGTCCGCCGCGGTCGTGAGCGCGGCAAGCTCCAAAGCGTTATACGCCACGCGCAGATCCCCCGCCGCCATGTTCGCAAAGTGCTTATACGCTTCCTCATCTACGCTCAAAAGCATATTGCCGAGCCCGCGTTCCTTATCCGCCGCCGCCTTTTTCAAGGCGTTTTCGATATCCTTTTCCCCGAGCTTTTTGAACTCGAACACGCGGCAGCGCGACACGATGGCGGGCGTCATCGCTGCATAGGGGTTTTCCGTAGTGGAGCCGATGAATATGATGTCCCCGCATTCTATGGACGGGAGCAGAGAATCGGACTGCGCCTTGTTGAAACGGTGGCACTCGTCGAGCAGAAGATAAGTGCGCTTGCCGTAAAGCTTTAAATCCTGCCGCGCCCGCTCCACCGCCGCCTTGACGTCAGCAATCCCCGCGTTGACGGCGTTTAACTTCACGTAGTTGCCCCCCGTGGAATTCGCCACGATGTTGGCGAGCGTGGTCTTGCCCGTGCCCGGCGGGCCCCAGAAAATACAGCTCCCCAGCCTGTCCGTCTTGATGGCGCGGGACAAAAGGCTGGTTTCCGAAACGATATGCTCCTGCCCGATAAATTCTTTGAGCGTGCGCGCCCGCATGCGCTCGGCGAGCGGCTGCACGGTATTTTTATTCAGTTGCGCATTGTAGTCGAATAAATCCATATAATCAGTTTACCACACCTTGTCGGCAAAAACAACCGTTGACGGCAGATTTTTGCGCCGACATTCGCCTCTTTCTTTTCCGCGAGCAAAAAAACACCGCCCGAAGAGCGCGAAATCTGCGGCAAACGCCATACGTCCCCGCATTTTTCCGCTTTCGTTTTTGCCTATAAACCTTTTACGCCGCTTTCACCGCGTATCTGCGCCGCCTTTTTACCCGACGTAAAAGCCGATTAAACCGCACCTTTAATATTCCGTCCTGCCCGCCAGATAATCGATGCTCTGTCCCAAAAAGTCTGCCAGCGCGACGAGGTTGGAAAGCGTCGGTTCCCTAAGTCCGTTTTCCCACAGACTGACGATGCCCTTGCTGACGCCGATGGCCTTTGCCAGCAAGACCTGCGAAATTCCCCGCTCTTCCCTCGTTTCCCGCAATCTCTTTCCGAAAATGTTATCCATAACTTTATTTTTCTCACTTTTGTAAGAAAAATGCTTGACATCTTACTATTGTAAACTATATAATAATGAAAAAACAATCTTACTATAGTAAGATTTTTGGGGAGAAAAAATCATGGAGCAAAACGAAAGAACAAACAAAATCAACGAATTTTTGAACCTGAAAGGCAAATATTTTGCGGAAGAACATCTTGCGAACATCAAGAGTTCGCTTTACGCGGCGAGCGACGACAAACTGCGCGATTTGGACGTATTTGCCGTAAAAGATCCTTTGACGGGCATACTGCTTTCGGTATTTCTGGGCGGGCTGGGGATTGATCGCTTTTATGCGGGCGACGCGGGGATTGGCGTCGGCAAGCTGCTGACGTGCGGCGGCTGCGGGATTTGGTGGTTTATCGACCTCTTCCTTATCGGCAAGCGCATAAGGACGAAGAATTTTGAAAAGCTTAAACTGTTTTTGGCGTAAAAGAGCGCGAAAACGCATAATAACGATACACGCCGCCGCGTTTTTTGCGGCGGCGTGTTATTTTTGCTTTCTGAACCTCTGCCGCGCGACGTGTCTTTTCAAACTGCTTTTCGGCAGAAAGTGCCCGACCTGCGGCATGACGCGCGCGCTCATCGCCCTTCTTAAAGGAAATCCGGAAAGGTATTTTTCGGAAAATCCCTTCGCGCTCTTTACCGTCGCCGCGGTATGGACGCTTTTCCACGCGAAAAGCAAAGCGCTGAAATGCGCCGCCGTCGCCGCGCTCGCCGTCAATTTCGTTTGTTTTTTCTTTTTTTAACGACCGCTTAACCGCCCCTATAAAAAACTTATCTTTAAAAACGCCCGCGCCGCTTTTTTAAGCGGCGCGGGCGCAATATCATCGTCAAAGACGTTTTCGACCGCGCGAGGCGGAAATCATCAAATTTCTTCGATATAGTTGACGATCTCGAGCGCTTCCAGCGCGGAGACGATTTCGCGGTGCGACTTTTCCTTCAGCTCCTTCGACACCACCTTTACCGAAACGGAATACACCGCCAACCCCGAATTCGCGTAAGCGGGGTTGAGCTCCACGCCGTTTATTTTCAGCCCGAGCTGGCGCAGCGTGGAGATGAAAATGTGCAGAGCGTCCCGCGATTTGAGTTCGGTATGCAGCTCGAAATACGAAGACTTCTGCTTGATTTTACGTTCTAATTTGGGCAACACCACGACGAACGCCATGTACACGGCAAACGCCAAAATTCCCACGAAATACAGCCCGTAACAGATGACGGCGGAGATGATCTCCACGCACAAAAGTCCGACCGAAGTCGTCAGCCCGCGGAACTGATTTTTCGAACTGAACAAAATGGTGTTGCTGCTGATGACCGCGCTGCCCAAAATCACCGCGGGACAGAGAAAGGAAATGCTCACGCCCTCCACTTCCGTCAGATATATGTCGCCCAACGCCGCGAGAGAGGTGGCGAGCGATACCGAAACGAAAGTCTTCAGCCCTGCCGCCTGCAATTTGGTTGCGCGTTCGCTGCCCATGACGATGGCAAAAATCATGCAGAGCGCGAATTTGAAAATGCACGAATAGACGTTAAATTCCCCCGCCCATTCGCCCAAAAGCCGCGATATAAAGTCCATTTTCTACCTCCTGTTGATGTATTTTCCGTAACGCTTGACGTAATCGGAATAGGAAAACTCGTCCTGCGCCGCTTCATTGAACGCCCGCTCCTCCTCCGAACGCGCATATTCTTCGTCGCGGATTTCCTGTTCTATCTTCAAAAGCTGTTCCTTTAAGGAAAGCACTTTGTCCTTTTGTTCGAGTTCGGGCGGGAGCTCCTCTGCCGCCCCCTGCCCGTAAGACTTACTCAGATACAGCGAAAGCTTTGCGCACGCAGGGCCGATAAGTTCGTATAAAATGCTGGAAGACAAGATGACCGTTTGTAAAATCGCTCCCTCCGTACCGCCGATGGTGCGCGCGGCGAGCGCCGCAAGACCGATGGCTACACCCGCCTGCGGAATGAGCGCCAGCCCCAGATAATTTCGCACGGGCTTGGGCTTTTTCACGACGAGGCACCCCAAATAAGCGCCGCCGTACTTGCCCGCGATGCGGACGAAAAAGTATAAGACGCCCACGACGAGCAGCGGCACGCCGCCGATAAAGCTTTGCGTATCGAAAAGCATGTCGATACGAAAATTCAGACCCGAAAGCACGAAAAATAGAAGCAGTATCGGCGGACTGAAATAATTGAGCTGTTTAAAAAGCTTGTCGTCGTCGGTGACGTTGATGTACACCATGCCCATCGTCATGCAGCCGAGGAGCGGCGAAACGTCCAGCGTCGCGCCCACGCCGCAGAGCAGAAAGAGCATCGCCACCGAAACGATAAGCCGATTATCCGTGGAACGGCGCTTTAACACGAAGTTTAATACGTATCCGAGTCCCACTCCCAGCGCGATCATCAAAAGGTTGTAAAGGATAGGCAGTCCCACGTCCGCAAAGGTAACGGCTTGGCCTAAGCTTGCCGAGGCGACGGAGATGGCGACGCTGAACGCCAGCAAGCTGACTACGTCGTCGAGCGCCACCACCGACAAAAGCGTGTCGACGAAATCTCCCCGCGCGCCCGTCTGCCGAATGGTCATCAAGGTTGATGCGGGCGCCGTCGCGGAGGCGAGAGCGGCGAGCACGATGGAAAACGCCATGTCCAGCCGCAAGATGAAATACGTCAGTATAAAGACGGCGAGCGACGCCGCAAGAGCTTCGAAAAGCGTGATTACTGCGAGTTTTTTACCGTTTTTCTTGAGCACCGACAAGCGGAAATATTCCCCCACGCCGAAGGCTATGAACGCCAGCGCGATGTCGGAGATAAAACTCATGCCCGAACGCACTTCCTCAGGAATAAGATCGAGACAGAACGGACCTATCGCCACGCCCGTCAAGATGTAAGCCGTCACGTTGGGCAGTTTTAACAGTTTTGTGAGCCGCGTGGTCAAAAACCCGCATATCAATATAATCGCTATGGAAATAATAATGACGGAAACCGACGATCCCCCGCCGAGTTTCTCGTAAAAAGAATTCAGCATATCACACCCCGCCGCAAAGCCCGCGCACGAACGCGAACCGCCCCGTGCCGCAAATTATTCCTTTGCGGCACGGCATTTTTGAAAAAATAAAAAGACATTGCCCGATGTTATCGGGCAAAGCCGTTTCAAAACACATATACGCGCCAGGCCTTTCGTTTCTCCCGCCACGGCGCGCATTTTAACAAATATTTTAATTTTTCGATAATTATAATACGGTTTTGCGGGTTTGTCAATACCGTTTTTAAAATTTTTTGTGATTTTTTTGTAAAATCATGGCATTTTTTCAAAAATTAACATTTCATTTACCCGCCGAAACGAAAAAAAAGCGATTTTCTCTTTCACTGCGCCGCACCGCGAAATACGTTTTTCGCATAATATCGCGGCGGGCGCAATATATTTTACTGTGATTAAAAACCTGTCCCGACATAAAAACGCATGGCTCAGCATACCTGTGGTCGTCTTTATGGCGCTGTTTGCCGTATTTTCCGAAAAATACGCCCGCGCCACGCTGAACGGCATAAAGCTTTGGGCGTTCAATATTTTGCCGTCGGTCTTTCCGTACTTCGTGTTCACCGCGCTTTTAACTTCTCTCGGCAGCGCCGCGCGCCTTGCCGCACGCTGCGGCAAAGTCACAAAAAAACTGTTCGGTTGCGGCGGCATGAGCGGTTACGCCTTCTTTATCGCCGCCGTTTCGGGATATCCGGGCGGCAGTAAAATAACGGCGGAGCTGTATGCAAAAAACCTCGTGACCAGCGAAGAGGCGTATAAAATGAGCGGGTTTTGCTCGCTGTCCTCCCCGCTCTTTATTTTGGGCACGGTGGGAGGCATGATATTGCAAAACGCCGCGGCGGGCTTTGCCCTTTTGGGCGCACACGTACTCGCCGTTTTGGCGACCGCCGTCATTTTGCGCGGCAAAAAGAGCGCGGCTACGGAAGAAGAACGCCCCGTCGTGAGGGCGCAGAGCGCGGATAATCTCATCTACGAGGCGGTTTATGAAAGCGTCATATCCGTTCTGGTTCTCGGCGGCATCGTAACGGTCTTTTTCGTCGCCATCGAAATGCTGAGCGACGTCGGCGCGTTTTACCTGCCGGAAAAATTATTTACGATCCTTTTCGGCGACCCCGCGCTGGCGCGAGGATTCGCCTTCGGGCTGGTGGAATGCACGACGGGGATATACGCCGCGGCACAGTCCTCTTCCCCGCTCCTGCTGCCCGTCATCGGCTTTCTGCTTTCCTTCGGCGGGTTTTCCGTGATGACGCAATCCTGCGTCTTTTTGAAAAAGGCAAAAATAAAGACCGCGTGGTTTTTCCTTTCCAAAACCATGCACGCGGTCATCACTTTTGCGATATTATTTATTTTATGTTCTTTAACGCCGCTTTGACGTCTTCGTAAATTTCCTTGGGGACGTAGGGCGATATATCCGCGCCCGCGTTGATGAGCATTCTGATGGACGTGGAGGAAATGTGCGTTTTGCTCAGCGACGACGGCAGATAAACCGTGATGAGCTCGGGATACATTTCCTGATTGTAGTAAAACATGTTGGTTTCGTATTTAAAATCTTCCGCGTTCCGAATACCGCGCACGTTGATGGCAATGTTTTTCGATTTCATGAAGTCGACGAGCAGTCCGTCGGAGTGTTCCACGACGACGCGCGGCTCGTTTTTATAAATCTTTTCGATGAACTTTACCCGCTGTTCCCCGTCGAACAGCGGTTTTTTATCGTGGTTGTTGAGCACCGCAACGTGCACTTTGTCGAACATTTTCAGGCATTTTTCCACGACGTCGCTGTGCCCGACGGTAAAGGGGTCGAACGTACCCGCAAACACGCATTCTTTCATACTTTTGACCTCCCGAAAAAGGTAAGATACGCCTTTCCGTACTTCCTTTCGTCGATTTTGCAAAGCCCCGCGATCTCCCCGGCAAACGGCTCGGCATGCTCGAACACCGCCACGCCGTTTTCCTTTAAGAGAGCGCGCCTGCCGATGATCTCCAGCGCCGCCCTGCCGCTTTCGGAGCGGTACGGCGGGTCGAGAAACACGATGTCGAATACGCCGCATTTTTCCAAAAAATCTTCGGCGCGGGTAAGCAAAACTTTCGCCTCTATCCCCAGCTTTTTGAAATTGCCCTGCGCGATTTGCGCGCTCTTTTTATCGGTATCCAGAAACACGCACTCCGCCGCGCCGCGGGACAACGCCTCTATGCCGACCGCGCCCGTGCCGCAGAACGCGTCCAAAAAGCGCGCGCCGACGATTTTGCCTTGCAGGATATTAAAAAGGCTTTCCCGCGTTCTGTCCGCCGTGGGACGGACGCTTTCGCCCTCGAAAGCGTCGAGCTTTCTCGAACGGTAAATCCCGCCTATGACCCTCATTTTTTCTTGCCTTTCTTCTTTTTCGCGTGCTTGGCGTACTTAGCGTTTTCGCGCACGACTTCTTCGATTGGCTTTTGCCCGATGACGCTCTTGCCCGCGTTGTTGCCGTAAATCATGGCGTTGGTGCGCTTGATACGCTCTTCCTGCTTGTGGACTTTGCGCGCGCCCATCTGATAGGCGACGTGCGCGATAGCCACGATGATGACGACGGCGTACAGCATCCAGTACACGCTCGCCGCCGCGTCGATACAGCGTATCGGCAGGAAAAACGCGCCGTACGTAAAGCCGATCACGCCGGAGATTGCCGCGCTGTCCGACCCCGCGATATCGAGGATCACCTGGATCAGCAGCATGATGAGGAGGGGCGCGGAGGCATACAGCCCGATGATCGCGCCCTTATAAGCGCCGTATTCGCCCTGGCGGTTGAAGTCGTAATAATCGCCCGTTTCCATGATGACGCGGCGCTTGATGTCGTTGGCGTGGCGGAGTTTTGCCGCCTCTTCCCCCGTTTTGAAAATCAGCATATACGCGACGACGCCGTATAAACCGATGTTGAGCGCGAACAAAATGAGCTGCAGCCACAGCAGCTTTTTATCGATCGCGGCGATGGCGAGGGCGGTGATCATGGTGAGGATGGTATAGACATATATCACCCACGTTTCCTTCATATAATACTTGAACGTCTTCACTTTTCTCTCTTTATGACCCCTTTTTCCGTGACGAGCACGTCGAGCGGCACGTCGGTGCTTTCCGTTTCGATCTCCTTTTCAGAAACCTGTGCGGAAAAACAAACGCCGATCTTCACGCAGTCGTTGACGGCGAAAAATTTATCGTAATAGCCTTTCCCGTAGCCCACGCGGTGTAACTGCTTGTCCGCCGCCGTAAGCGGCGTGACGCACACGTCTATTTTTTCCGCTTTTATCGTGTCCACGGGTTCGGCGATACCGAACGCATTGACTTTCATGCCGCCGGAAATCTTTACGGCGAGCATGTTTTTTTCGCAAATCTTAGGGACGTATACCCTTTTTCCGCGCGCGAGGAGCGCGGAAATGATATTGTTTGTAGCGACTTCGCTTTGAAAGCTCAGATAAACGAAATAATCTTCCGCATCGAAAAAACCGCCGACGGAGAAGAGATTTTCCTCGATAGCCGCCTGCGCGCGCTCCCGCTCCGCGCCGATTATTTTATCCCGTTTCGCAAGAAATTTCCTGCGGGCACGCGCTTTTTTCATCTCAGATATATCCTTTCGGCACGGTTTGCCGCGCCGCATAACAATTCGTAGACGATCGTGCCGTTTTCCTTGGCAAGTTCTTCGGCGTTATCCAAAACGTTCACGCTTTCCCTTACGCCGCCGACCGCGCTTAAGTCCATACAGCGGTTTTTCAAAAGATCGCCGCTCTTTTTCCGCGGCAGACCGTCGGCATACCCGTAGCGCAGCAGAGTGAATTTTTCCCGCCGCTCCAGCTTTTCGCTGCCGTAAAGAAGGTAATCGCCCCGCTCCGCCTCGCGGACGGTCACCGCGGGCGCGAAAACCTGCATGACGGGATCGACGGACACAAAGTCGCTTTCAAAAGGATAATACCCGTAAAGGAGCAGTCCGATACGGCACATATTCAGATGCACGCCGCGAAGATATCCGCCGCTTGCGGAAATGTGCGCGCATACGTTTCTATTATAACCGCTAATCAGTTTATATGCAAGCAAAAATTTGTCAAGTTGAAGATTTAACGCGTTTTTGTCCTCCGGCGCGCAGAAATGCGAATAAATCCCCGTCAGTTTCACGCGGGAATAGCGGTCAAACGCGTCGGCAAGCTCTTCCGCCTTTCCGACGGCAACGCCCTGCCTGTTCATGCCGGAATTGATTTTGATGTGCGCCGAAACGAAGGTATTTTGCCGCCGCGCCTCGGCATCGAGCGCGGCGAGCGTTTCCAACCGCGAAACGCTCGCCGTCAGCGAAAAACGCACAAATGCGGGAATATCTTCCTTAAACGGCTCCACGAGCACCAGAATTTCCTTGTCTATTCCCGCGCGGCGGAGCCTTATCCCCTCTTCCGCGAGGGCGACGGAAAAGGAATCCGCAACGTCGTAGAGGGCGTTTGCACATTCCGCGTCGCCATGCCCGTAAGCGTTGGCTTTTACCACGGCGTTCAAGCGTGCGCCGCCTTTTAACCGCGATTTTATCGCCTTTGCGTTGTTCCGCAACTTTTCCAAATCGATAACGGCTTTGTTCAGCATATCATCAGTATATGCGGCGTTTTGCGAAAAGGTAAAAATTTTTTCGCAATCTTACGGCGCTTTGCGAAGTTTCACCCTTTGCAATAAAAAAGGCGCGAAATTCCGCGCCCCTTATTCAACCGCATATCAATACGCGCTCTGCTCCGAACCCTTTTCCGCAAGCAAAAAGTTACGCATACGCCCGTTTTTTACTACCGCCAGCGCCGCGTCCGCCGCCTCGTTTTTCTCCTGCCCGTCGCAAGACAAAACTTTGAGCAAAAACTCCAACTCGTTCGCTTTATTCGGATGTTTTGCGGCGTAAGACGTACTTAAATACAGATTATAATTCTCTCTTGCGAGAGTTTCGTTATGATAAAGCACATAGTACATCGCGCGGTAAAAATATTTTATATATAAGAATCTTGAATCTACGATTTGCTCGCTTTCGTCCTGAAAGGCAACGTCGTCGCCTTTCATAAAGTACACTCCAGCATAATTCGCATGAAAAGCGCTGTCGTTCTTTCCTCCGGAAAACCATTTTTGCAGTTTATTCGACAGCGAGAGAACTTTATCGTATTCTTTCCTTTCCATCATTTTCCGCATACGTTTACCGCTGACGATCCTTATGATAACAGACAAAATACAAGCTATACTTGCAGGCGCTACATCTATTAAAAAAATAACTATTCCTGCTTTCCATTGATAAAATATTTGTAAAATGGCGCCAATGACTACACCCAATAAAAGTAAAATAACTACAATCCAAGAACAACGCTTTATCATGATCTCCCCCTCACCTTTTTGCGCAAAAGCGCAGCGACCGATCGCGCAAATTCACGCTTTATAAATTTTTTTTATTTTATCACAAATCCGAATATCTGTCAACAGCGGATTTGCCGTCGAAAAAACAACGGCGCGGGTAAACCCGCGCCGTATTTATTCAATTTTTCGACACTCGCCGATATTTGCGGACATTTTGCATAACGTGCCTTACACGCGTCTTATTTTCGCCGCCTTATCGACGATTTTTCCGCACACTCCTTTCTCTTCGCGTAACCGAAAAGCGGTTGGCTTGCGGGCCCGCATATCCGCAATGCGCTTTCAGGATAATGCTCCGCCTTTGAGAATTCACGCACCGTTGCGCGCGGTCCTTTTTTTACTCCTTCGACCGCCCCTATTTTCTCACGCGGTTTGCGCACTTACGTTATACGGTAATGCACTTGAAATTTTTTTCACACAATCCCCTTTGTCGGAAATCACCCTGCGCGCGCCGCGTTAAACACGTTCCGCCGTCCTTGCCGCGGCATTTTTTCAAGCGTCTTTTTTTTGAAAACCCGAAACAGACACGTCGGGAACTTTCCCTTACGTTTTAAGCACCCGGAAAGTTAAAGGATTGAACCTGTCTGCTCCTCATTCATTTGGTACATCGGTCTGCCCTCCTTGTTCGGCGTTTGCCGACCTCTATGTTCACCTATATTATAAGGGACAAATCCATGTTTGTCAATACCCATTTTAAAAAAATTTTCAAAATCTGTGATTTATTTACTTTTCTTCGACCACCCGCTCATACAAAGCGATCAGTCCACGCGTCGTTTGCGAATAGCTTTTCGTACCGCTCGGCACGCCGTTGGACTTTAAAAACAAGTCGTTGAAAAAGGAGGAAACCGCGTCGAGCGCGCCCTCGTACTTTTTATAATGCTCGCTCGCGTTTTTATATTCCGTCAAAATTTCGGCGTCGATTTTTTCGTAAAGGCTCTCGTACTGTTCCTGCGGCAGGGCATTGAGCGCGATCGCCGCGGCGTTCATCAGTCCGCTATAGCGGAGATAATCGTCCGAAGAAGAAATACACAGCGCGTAAGCGGTCAAATTCGCCTCGTCTTCCCGCGACACGCCCTTGGCGTGCGCCATTTCGTGCGCCATGGTAACGGGCAACTCGTAAGGCGGAATATTCGTGTTGACGTTCGCCTCCGCATAGAACGGGAAAAAGATGCCCGTAATGCCGAGATAACTCATCGGCACGGATAATACCACCGCCTTTGCTCGCACGTCGTAAGAGGCGAAATATCCGCCGCAGGAAGAATATTCCCCGTTCAGCCGCCCGCAAAGCTCTTCAAAACCGTAAGGCGCGACGATATT
>CASETU010000139.1 GCA_949290895.1 uncultured Bacillota bacterium | reverse complement strand
TTATATTGGATTTTTCCTTTTGAGTCACTCTTTTTTTGACCTTTTTCTCAATTTTACAAAGTGTTGCACTTAGATTATATATTCAAGAATAAATTTTTCCCCGCATATTTTTTGCCGCCGCGCTATCGTTTCAAGCCGCCGCACCACTTTAGCGTTTTAACAAACCGCGCCGAATTGCCCGATCAACGGCGTTTTTTCCGTTTTCTCAGCAATCGCAAAGGCGCGCGGCATTACGCCGCGCGCCTTGATTAAATTTATCTTTTAAGCTTTTCGTTTACGCCGCGCGCTTTTCCTTCGGGCGGTTGACCTTTACACCGCGCTCTTGCAGATAAGAAAGAAAACTTTCGCAATCCCCTTTGGAAAATTTGTCTTTATAGACGACGTAAGCCTGGTGTTTCGAAATATACAGGTAAATAAAATCCTTGTACACGTCCGCCGATTTTAAGTCCTTTGCCGAAAGCGACGTTTCGCTGAAAGTCACGCCGCTCCTTGCCGAAACGATGCGTATGCTCTCGCCGTCGGCTTTCAGCGTGTTGACCATGCCGCTTTCCCAAAACGCCGCCTCGTACTTTTTGGAAGTAGCCGCCTTTATGAGAATGAACGGCAGCGCGACGTATAATACGCTGAGCGCCAGCAAAATCGCACCGAGCACGTATTTTTTGAGCCACAGAATGCTCAAAAGCCCCAGCGCGATGAAGAGCGGCACGCATAAAAACATCGTAAGCCGAAAACTCTTCTTTACGGAATACTTCTGATATTCCGCGTTTTCCGCCGCTCCGAACGGGCTTTCGTTGACGAAAAGCAGTTCTTCCCCGTTTTTATCAAAATCTTTATTTTCCGTTACGCTTTGCATGTCGTTCCTCCGAAAATCAATCTACGTCGAAATTTTCCAGCTTATCCTTCTTAGGCAGGGGCTTGCTGTCGCCGTGGAAGACGAAAAGCATGGTGACAAACGCCAGCACCATAAACACCGTGGAGTAAGCAAAGAGCGATTCCATACCCACCTCGTCCATGATGACGCCTGACAAAAACGGCGTGGCGATCTGCCCCGCCATTGTGGCGGTGTAATAATACCCCGTGTATTTTCCGACGGTGGAGCCCTTGCTCATTTCCACGACCATGGGATAGGAATTGACGTTGATGGTCGCCCAGCCCGCGCCGCAGATAGCGAAGAACACCGCCATGAGATAGAACATCGGTTCCGTAAAGACGCCCTCGGACAAATCTATTTTCACGCCGAAGAGGTTCGTGCCGAGGAAAAAAGCCGCGCCGAAAGCGAATATCATCATCGCGACGCCGATTAAAATGGTCTTTTTGCGCCCGATTTTGGAGGCGATGATGCCGACGGGGATAAACATGATGATGGCGGCGACCTGCGCCACCATGAGCGGCAGAGTGAACGAGCCGTCCTTTATGCCCCATATTTTTTGCGCGTAAACGGAAAAAGACGACGTGACGGCGTTATACGCCATGTACCACAGCAGCACCGAGGCGAGCAAAAACAGCATGCTCGCGAGCTTGGACTTGCCCAGCTTTTCCGTGCCTTCGTTTTCGTCCTTGCCGTCGTCGACGATATTGTAGCGGACTTCCGCCTCCTCGCGGACGCGGTTGAGTTCGGGTTCCTTCACCAAAAGGAGGAAGAGCACCAACCCCAAAAGCATCAGCCCAGAAACGGTGGCGAACAGCGGCAGATACGTGCCGTCTTCCTTGACGAGAAAGGCGATGAGCCCCAGCGAGATAAGCCCGCCGAGCGCGCCCATCAGGTTGATTATGGCGTTCGCCTTGCTGCGGAGCGGCTTGACGGTAACGTCGGGCATGAGCGCGACCGCGGGCGAGCGGTAAATGCTCATGAATACAAGCGTCAGACACAGCGAGACCATGAACGGCGCGAGAGAGGCTTTATCCGCACAGACGCCCACCGCGATGAACGTGAGGGCGGAAAGCACCGTTCCGACGACGATATACGGCGTACGTCGGCCAAAGCGGCATTTTTTGGTACGGTCGGACAGCATACCGAAAAGCGGAAGCATGAAGAGCGCGACGATGTTATCGAGCGCCATGATGATGCCGCGGAGCGCGTTGTCGAACCCGAACGTATTGTCGAGGATTTTGGATACGATATTGTCGTACACCTGCCAGAACATGGATATCGTCAAAAACGCGATGCCCACAAATACCGTGCTTTTGATGTTAAGTTTCATTTCCTCTCCTTTTCCGTCCCGCGCGGCATTTTTCAGTCCGCAAAAATGCCGCGCGGCGGTAATTTACGATAAAAATTATAACATAGCAAAGGCGAAAATTCAACCGCTAAACGAAAAAAACCGCCGCGGACAAGCCGCGGCGGCAAAACATTACCTTTTTATTAAATTTTTTTCGTCTTGTCTTCCATAAGCACTTTCGCAAAGACGTCCTCTTTCTTCATGACGCCGAGATCGCCTTCCTTTCTGCTCCACACGGAAACCGTGCCATCCTGCGCTTCCTTGTCGCCAACGACGAAGATATACGGAACTTTCGCCAGGCGCGCCTCGCGGATTTTGTAACCGATCTTTTCGTTGCGGTTATCCGTTTCGGGACGCAAGCCCATGCTTTCCAGCTCTTTAGCGACGGCGTTCGCGTAATCGGCGGTGCGCTCGGTCACGGAAAGCACCTTGAACTGCACCGGCGCGAGCCACAGCGGGAACGCGCCCGCATATTTTTCGATAAGCAAAGCCAGCGTCCTTTCGTAGCAGCCGATGGAACTTCTGTGAATGACGAACGGCACCTGCTTTTCGCCGTTTTCGTCGATATACGTCATGCCGAAGGAATGTCCCGCGGCAAAGTCGAGCTGCAAAGTGATGAGGGTGTCTTCCTTGCCGTACACGTTTTTAATCTGCACGTCGAGTTTCGGGCCGTAGAACGCCGCCTCGCCGTCCGCTTCCACGTAATCGATGCCCAAATCGTCCAAAATGGTCTTCATGCGCGCTTCCGTTTCCTTCCACGCCTTGTCGTTATCGATATACTTCGCCTTATCCGACTTGCCGCGCTTGCTGAAACGGAAAGTAACATCGTCTTTCAATCCCAGACATTCGAGGAAATAATAGCTCAAATCGAGACAGCGGCGGAATTCGTCCTCTATTTGTTCGGGCGTACACACGATGTGCCCGTCGGAAAGGGTGAACTGCCTTACGCGGATAAGCCCGTGCATTTCGCCGCTCGCCTCTTTGCGGAAGAGCGTAGCGGTCTCGGCATAGCGGCAGGGCAGGTCGCGATAGCTTTTCAAACCGTTTTTATATATCTGATACTGGAACGGGCAGGTCATCGGACGGAGAGCCAGCACGTCGGGGTCGTTCTCGTCGCCGACGATGAACATCTTGTCGCGGTAATGATCCCAGTGCCCCGAAATGCGGTACAAATCGTTTTTCGCCATGTAAGGCGTTCTGGTGAGCATAAATCCGCGGCGCTCCTCCTCGTCCTCGACGAAACGCGTCAGAATCTGCATCATCTTTGCACCCTTTGGCATGAGGAGCGGCAGCCCCTGACCGATGACTTCTTCCGTCATGAACAACCCGAGTTCACGCCCGAGCTTGTTATGGTCGCGCTTTTTCGCCTCTTCCACCTTGGCGAGGTATTCTTCGAGCTCCGCCTTCTTCTCAAAAGCCGTGCCGTAAATACGGGTGAGCATCTTGTTCTTTTCGTCCCCGCGCCAGTAAGCGCCCGTCACGCTGGTAAGCTTAAACGCCTTTATCTTTCCCGTGGATGGCAGGTGCGGTCCGCGGCAGAGGTCGACAAAATCCCCCTGTTTATAGAAGGAAATTTCCGCGTCCTTGGGCAAATCGTTGATGAGTTCCTTTTTATAGGGTTCGGCGAAATTGTCCATCATCTTCAGCGCGTCCTTGCGGCTCAAGGTAAAGCGCTCGATGGGCAGATCGCCCTTGATGATCTTGTTCATTTCCGCTTCGATCTTGCCGAGATCGTCCTTGCTGATGGGCGTTTTGAAATCTATGTCGTAATAAAAACCGTTTTCGATGACGGGACCGATGGCGAGCTTGCAGGTAGGATAAATCGCCTTGACCGCCTGCGCCAGCACGTGCGACGCGGTGTGACGGAACACGTCCAGCCCGTCTTTATCTTTCAGCGTCACGATTTCCAGCGCGCAGTCCTTGTCGAGCACGTGCGACAAATCGACGAGCACGCCGTCCACCTTGCCGCATACCGCGTTGCGGAAGAGCCCTTCGCTGATGTTCTTTGCAACTTCTCCCACCGTTTTGCCGTTTTCGGCCTCGATGACCGAACCGTCTTTCAATGTGATTTTCATCTTCTTTCTCCTTAAAATAAAAAATCCTCAAACCGTAAAAACGGTTTAAGGACGAAAATATTTTCCGCGGTTCCACCTTAATTGCCGCCGTAAAGCGGCCACTTGAACAGAAACTTTTTACGGGCTTTCCCGACCCGTGCCAGAGCAAGCGGTTTCGCTTTCGCGGTTCAATGCGTTCTCACAGCCCCGAACGCTCTCTTTGAAATCCCCGCGCGCTACTTGTCTTTCCCCTATTCGGCATTTTAATTGTATCTGTATACTACACCCTTTTCGGCGTTTTGTCAACCGCTTTTCAGGAAAAATATCCTTTTCCCAGCGTAATTTTATCGCCGAAGTATTCTTTGAGATATTTTTCGTCAGTCGCGGGCAGGGGCGAGTTGATCTCCACTTCCCCGCAGCCCGAAAGCAGTACTTCGCGCACGATCCTGCCCTCTTCCAGCCCCTTATCCATCAGCTCGCCGCGCGAAAGCCTTTTAAAGTCCGCGTCGTAGACCTTTTCCCCCTCGATGAACACCTTGCGCTTTTTGTCTTCCAGAAGATAGGTGATGAAGTCTTTGAGCTGCGTGCCCTGAAAGTATTCCGGCATGCAGTTGACGATGCCCTGCCATTTGGTCTTGAGCGGCCGCATGCGGAACTGGAAAATCCCGTCCACCGCGACGTACTCGAACCCCGTGAGCCTTCCGAACGCGTAGCGCTTATCCTCTTCGAGGTCGGCGGCGATGAGCGAGGTGAGCAAAAGCTCCCGCTCGATGCCGCTCAGCCCGAACGCGGAAATGAGTTTTTTGAAATAATCATATTTATAATTGACGGCGACGACGTCTGCCGCCTTATCGCAAATTTCCCGTTTGACGATATCCGCATAATATACGGGGCAGTCCACCGTAAAGACGCTCCTGCCCCCCGCGCGCCTGACCTGCGTGCGGCATTCCGCCTGCGAAAAGAACTCGCTCAGCGAAAAACGGATATAATCTATGTTCCCTTCGTGATAGTCCTTGTCTGTCAAAGTTATCTGAACCATACAATCTATTTTATGCTTTTCTCCGCGTAAAATACGCACCGACTACGCTTTTTTGAAAAGATTTTTGTCTTTTAGCGTAGAATTTCCGCCCCTGAGCAGCCGATAGAACGCCTTATACGTTTCGCTTATCAAAACGACGGTCGCCGCCGTGAACAGCGTTTTCACCCACACGCCCAAAGACAAGGGCGACACGGCGAACATCTTATACCCCACCTGCACGATGAGCACGTGAATAAGGAAAGTCAGCCCGAACGTCAGCGGCATGAGCTTGTTGTTTTTCAACCCTGCAAACGCGCTCTTCTTGCCGACCTGGCGGCTGTTGAAGGCGTTGAATATCTGGAAGAGCACGAACAACGTGAAGATGACCGCACCCTGCTCGGCAGGAGCCGCGCCGATGAAATTGAACTTCACCTGCAAGAGGAGCACCGCCGCCATATAGACGCCGTTCAATAAAATGCGGGCGAACATCTTGCCGCCGACGATACTTTGAAAACGGCTGACGGGTTTGTTTTCCATGTGCGACACGTCCGCCGCCTCCAGCCCGAGCGTGAGCGCGGGCGGTCCGTCCATCACGACGTTTATCCACAAAAGCTGCAGCGTGTTAAAGGGCGCAGGATACCCCGCGAGCAGCATGGCGACGATGAAGAACACCGCGGAAAGGTTGACGGTGAGCTGAAACAAGATAAAGCGCTGCAGATTGCGGTAGACGTTGCGCCCGAACTCCACCGCGCGCACGACGGTGGAAAAGCTGTCGTCGAGCAAGATGACGTCCGCCGCCTCCTTGGTGATCTGCGAACCCGTCACCCCCATCGCGATGCCGACGTCGGCGTGGCGTATCGCGGGGGCGTCGTTGATTCCGTCACCCGTTACGGCGACCACGTCCCCGCCGTTTTTCAAGAGTTTGACCACACGCAATTTGATGGCGGGCGTGCTCCGCGCGATGACGGCGATATCCTTCAGCGCGCGGGAAAGCTCCGCGTCGCTCATCTTCTCTACCTCGCTCCCCTCCACAGCACGCCCGCCGTCTTCGAGAATTTTCAGTTCCCGCGCGACGGCGGAGGCAGTCAGCAGGTTGTCGCCCGTGAGCATTTTGATTTTGATGTTCGCCTTTTTGCATAGGCGCACCGCCTCGTAAACTTCCTTGCGCACGGGGTCGGCGATGACGGCGAACCCGTCGAACTTGAACGCTTTCGCCTCCGTTTCGCTTTTGCCGTCGGCATGGGCGAACGCCAAAACCCGCCGCCCTTCCGAAGCGTACTTCGTCAAAATATCGCTCATGCGCTGTTTCTGCGAATACGTAAGGTCGGTCAGCGGCATGATTTTTTCCGGCGCGCCCTTGATTAAAACGCGCACCCCGCCCGCGCAAGATACGGTGGTGGACATATATTTTTTGTCGGAGGAAAAGGGCACGCGGCCTATTATCTTCGCGCCCCGCCGCAGTTCGGCGTAATTTTTGCCCGTCGCCTTTTCGTACGCGGCGAGCAACGCACCCTCGCTGCTGCTCCCGCTGTAACGCACGGCTTTATCCCGCAGCAGGTCGGCGGTGGAATTGACGCAGAAATTCTGATAAAGCGCCTCCTTGACCACCTCTTCGGGGGCGTAGCAATAATCACTCGTACATATCTTCACCACGCTCATACGGTTTTCCGTGAGCGTGCCCGTCTTGTCGGAACAAATCACGCTGACCGCCCCCGCCGTTTCCGTTGCGATGAGCTTTTTTATCAGCACGTTTTCCCGCGCGAGTTTTATCATGTTCAGGGCGAGCGACACCGCCACGATGGCAGGCAATCCCTCGGGCACGGCGGCGACGACCAGAACGATCCCCGTGATGAACGCGTCCATCACGCTCTCGAAAGTCGCCGTTCCGCTCAAAAACAGGCGCACCGTGCTCACGATGACGACGAAAAGCGCCGCGCATGCGCCGATGAGCGTCACGATGCGTGTTAGACGGGCGAGCTTTAGATTGAGCGGGCTTTTCCCGTCCTTTTTGACGGAAAGCTCCCCCGCGATGGCGCCGATCTCGGTATCTCCGCCGACGGCGGTCACCAGCATTTTCCCCTCGCCCGCCGCGACAAAAGTCCCCGCGTAGAGCATATTTTTCCGCTCGGCAAGGGGCGTTCCCGCACCGACGGGGTCGGCGCTTTTCTTCACGGGCACGGACTCCCCCGTCAAAGCGGACTCGTCCGCGCGCAGCCCCGCGCTTTCCAGCACCCTGCCGTCCGCGACGATCTTGTCCCCTCCCGTAAGGAGCAGAATATCCCCCGCGACCACTTCGTCTTTCGCTAAAAGAACGGCTTTTCCGTCCCGCAGCGCCTTGACGGCGGTTTTGTCGTAAATATCTTCCAGCGCGGCAAAAGCTTTTTGGGAACTGCTTTCCATAAAGAGCGTGATGCCCACCGAAAGGGCAATGGCGAGAAAAATGCCCACGCACTCCACGAAATCGCCGTCTCCCGTTTTTAAGGCTTTGCCGATGTTCGTGCCCAGCGTGATGGCGAAACTGAAAATCAAAATGAGGATCATCGGCTCGCAGAGCGCTTCCCATATCCGCGCGAATATGCCTTTGCCCTTCTTTTTTTTCAGAACGTTCTTTCCGAACTTTTCCGCGTTCTCCTTTGCGGCGGAAGCGTTCAGCCCGTTTTGCGCGTCGCTTTTGAAGTATCTGATTACGTTTGATGCGTTCTCCGCGTGATATACCATAGCCTTTCTTTCTCCCGTACGTTTCAATTTATGCGCAAATTCGCCGCGTTATGAGTTTACAAACGCTTTCTTTTATGCTAAAATGAAAACGATAACGAAATTCAAAGGGGTGTATCATGGAAAAAAACGTACTCGAAGTCGATATAAAAGGTTATAAGGCGGAACTGCCCATTCTCCCCCTGCCCAGCGGGATAAAGATCGCCTTTTTCAACCTGCACGGAAACCAGGAACTCACCGAACATTGCGGCAAAGAGATCGCAAAGCTTTTGAGCGACTGCGACGTGCTGGTCACAGCCGAGTCCAAGGGCTTGCAGCTCACCCACGTGGCGGCGCGCGAACTCAACATGCACTATTACGCGGTGGCGCGCAAGAGCAAAAAGCTCTATATGCAGGACGGCATCGAAATCACCATCAAATCGAGCATCACGACGGGCGCGATCCAAAAACTCTACCTTTCCAAACACGACGCCGAACTTTTAAAAGGCAAAAAGGTGGGCATCGTGGACGACGTGGTCTCCACCGGCGCAAGCTTAGAAGGTTTGGAAGAACTCGTCCAGAAAGCCGGCGGCACGGTTTATAAAAAGGCGTTCGTGCTCGCAGAAGGCGACGCGGCTTACCGCAAGGACGTGCTGTATCTCGCAACCATTCCCCTGATGTAACCCCGCTTTTTACGAGAGCAGAAGGAAACTTTCGACAGAATCAACGCGGTATACATTCAAAAATATGAAATACGCATAACATTTAAAATAATAAAAACGCGCGAAAGCCCGACAGGCTTTCGCGCGTTTTATTGTCATCGTTTTTCACGTCGCATTGCGTTCGATTCGGCTTTTTTCAAATCCGCCTTGCCTCAGCGCAATCCGTTCATAAAAATCATTCCTTTTTATCCGAAGAATCGATCGCGGCGTTTTCGCAGCCGCCCGCATTTTCTTCAGAACCGTTCGGCGTTACTGCGTTGCCGTCCGCACCCAAAGCGCCGCCCGCAACGCCCGCAGGCGCGGCTTTTTTACGGAAAATACTTCTTCTGAACAACACGATATTCAATGCCACGAACGCCACCAACACCACGATGCAGGTTATCAGCGCGGCGAGGTCGCTTTCCGCGGCGTAAGGCGCCAAAAACATCAGCGGGAAACCGAACACCATGGCAGGCACCGTCTGGTAAACGAGGTTTTCGCTGGCGGGCGTGCGATAGGAACCGTCGATTTCTCTAAGCAATATCATGCCTGTGCTCGCCGTACCCGTGAGCATGCCGAACCATGCGAGGAACTGCTCGTGCCGATAAGACGGGAAGAGCTTTTTACACACGATGTTTACATAGACAAACGTCACCACCGTTCCCGCCGCCGCGAGGAGGAGCAGCACGCCCCAGTAAGTCGCAAGCAGGGGTATCTGTATCGCCGCGACGCCCGCAACGATCATCAAGTCGAAAGCAAAACCGCCGATACGGTCCATCATGAAGTTGTTTACGACCTGTTTTTTGACGATTTTTTTCGCATACAATTTATTGAGCAAAGCTTTTACGGGCAGCGTCAGAAGCACGCCGATAAAGAAGTTGAACCCGAAAAGCGTATCCGCAAAGCTTGGCAGCAAAGCGGAAAAACCGAGCATCAAACCGTAAGATAAAGCATACACCGCCAGAACGATTGCAATCTGCATGGTGAATTTATCCATCGACGACACCACGGGGATTTCGTTTTCGTCCTCATAATCTTCCAGCGAAGAACGCTTTGCGGACGCGTCGATCTTAATATAGCCCTTGCGGCGCATATAGTTGATATAGATGACGCCGAAGATACACGCGACCAAAAATCCTAGCGCGGCGATGGTCAGACCGAAGTTGCCGCCGCCGACAAATCCGTGTTCGTTTTCATAAATCTTACCGTAGTTGAGCGCCTGCCCCGTGCCCTGACCGAACCCGAACGCGAGGAGTAGCCCGCCTGCCGAAATCAGCCCGTCCACATTGATGAGATAAGCCGCTATCAACGTGATGACCAGCCCGACGAACGCCTGAATGAGATAGCCGTTGACGGTGGTCACGCCGGAATCGAAAATTTCGCCCGCACGCGCCTTGGTGAATTTCTTTTTGGAAGAACGCATGCCCGTGGCGATAAAACCGATGCCTAGACAATGATAAGTGATCATTTCCAGCACGTCCATACCGCTATATCCAGTAGTTTCGCCGTTGCCGCCGAATACCGTCAGGTTGAAGAGGTAATCGCCCGCGGCGTAATACGTGATCGTGGAAACGATCAGCAATATGATCCCGCCGAGCACCGACACGGGTATAAGCGATTTCTGCAAAAACGGTATCCACTGTTTCAGCGCGCTTGCAAGCAACATACTGAACAGCAATACCGCGAGCGTCATGATGAAAGTCCAGACGCTGAATTCCGAAAAGCTCAATGTATTTCTCTCCTTAATCGAATGATTTTTACTTAAATTGTAAGTGACCGAGCGCCTCGATACGCTTGCGGTCGGGCGGTTTTCCAAAAGCACGCCCTTTCGCATGGTCTATCAAAAAAACCGAAACAATCTGCAATCGCGACGCGCGTTTTTATGCAAGCGGGCGCGAAAAAGCGCATACGCCCCGCCG
>CASETU010000138.1 GCA_949290895.1 uncultured Bacillota bacterium | reverse complement strand
TTAAACGGTTGTCAAAACGCCCGTTTCATAGTAGAATAGAAAGGCTGAAAAAATTACGGAGAGTACAATGTTACAGGTAGTGGGCGTGTCGCTGCAATTCGGCAGCAGAAAACTTTTTGAAGACGTAAACATCAAATTCACAAGCGGCAACTGTTACGGCGTCATCGGCGCGAACGGCGCGGGTAAATCCACCTTTTTAAGGGTGCTTTCGGGAGAACTCGAACCGAACAAGGGCGAGGTCATTCTCGGTAAAAACGAGAGAATGTCCGTCCTCATGCAGAACCAGAACGCTTACGATAACGAAACGGTCATTCGCACCGTCATGTTGGGGCACAAGCGCCTCGTCGACATCATGGACGAAAAAGACGCGCTTTACATGAAGAGCGATTTTACCGACGAAGACGGCGTCAAAGCGTCGGAGTTGGAAACGGAATTTGCCGAGCTCGGCGGCTGGGAGGCGGAGAGCGAGGCGGAAAAATTGCTCAACGAGCTGGAAATCCCGCAGGAAGACTTTTACGCGACGATGGGCTCGTTGGACGCGAAAAAGAAGGTTAAAATCCTGCTCGCGCAGGCGCTTTTCGGGAACCCGGACGTATTGCTTTTGGACGAACCGACCAACAACCTCGACTTAAAGACGGTCAACTGGCTGGAAGAATACCTCTTGAATTTTGAAAACACCGTCATCATCGTTTCGCATAACCGTTATTTTCTCAACAAGGTTTGCACGCATATCTGCGACGTGGACTTCGGCAAAATCAACATTTTCTTCGGTAACTACGATTTTTGGTACAATACCTCGCAGCTCATCGCGCGACAGATGAAGGAGCAGAATAAAAAGCTGGAACAGCGCGTAAAGGAATTGCAGGACTTTATCGCCCGCTTTGCGGCGAATGCGTCTAAATCGCGCCAAGCAACATCGCGCAAAAAAGAGCTGGAAAAAATCACTTTGAACGATATTCAGCCGAGCTTGCGCAAGTATCCCTATATCGACTTTAAGTACGAGCGGGAGATCGGCAACGACATTCTGTTCGTGGAAGACCTCACGAAAAAGGGCTATTTCGAAAACCTTTCTTTTATCGTGAAGAAAGGCGAAAAAATAGGTTTCGTGAGCGACAACAGCCGTGCGATCACTATGCTTTTCGACGTTCTGACGGGCAAGGAAGAGGCGGATAGCGGTTCTTATAAATGGGGTGGCACCATCAAAGTCGGCTATATGCCGGAAAACAATTCCGAATACTTTGTAGACCACGACGAAAATCTGGTGGATTGGCTTTCGCAGTATTCTTACGATCATTATGAAGAATTCGTGCGCGGTTGGCTGGGCAGAATGCTCTTTTCCGGCGAGGAAACGCAAAAGAGCGTAAAAGTTCTGTCGGGTGGCGAAAAAGTTCGGTGCATGTTGGCGAAAACCATGCTCGAAGGCGGCAACTTCCTCATCTTCGACGAGCCGACAAACCACATCGATTTGGAGGCGATCACGGCGCTCAACAACGGAATGAGTAACTTCAAAGGCTGCATGTTGTTTACGTCGCACGACCGCGAGCTGATGAACACCGTTGCCAACCGCATTATCGAAATCGACAAGACGAAGACCTTCGATAAACTCGTCAATTACGACGAATATCTGCATTTGACGAAAGGTCTTTGAAAAAGAGGGGAAAGATGGGAAATATCAAAAAGACGGAAAAGCTATGGTGTGTGCTCAACACGCTGTATTTCGTCGTTTGCCTGGCGTACGGCGTTTATATGCTATTCGAGGGCTATCGGGCGCTCGATACGCTTTCGCAGCAGGGAAACGTCGGCGCGGCGTTCGGCGCGATCGCCGTCGCAGTGGTGATTGCGCTCGGGTATATCGCCTCCGCGGTCAGCGCCGTGTTGCTGACTGTGTCCGCGGTGTTCTGGATTTTGTCGGAAAAACGGGAAAGCGCGGTGTTAAAAGGCGCGGGCGCGCTCGCTTTCGGTATCGTCAAAATCGTTTTGATCGTGCTGTTCGTCGTTTCGCTGATTAATGGCAGTATGAGTATGCTTATCGCCATCGCCGTGACCGCGGCGTCCGCGGTGCTGGATTTCCTTTGTTTCGGTATCATGATGAAAAGCGGAAAGGAAATTGCCCGAAACGGCATAGAAGAAAACAAGTCCGAAAAATAATTTCGGACTTTTTTATGCGCAAAAACGCGGCGGCAGTCATGTCGGGCGCGGCGAAAATCAAAAAAGAAAATCTTTTGAAAAAACGGTTGACAAAAATC
>CASETU010000137.1 GCA_949290895.1 uncultured Bacillota bacterium | reverse complement strand
TTTAATAAAAACGCAATCCCGCCCGCCGCAAATTTTGCGGCGGGCGTTTATTTTCCGAAAGTGTGGAAAGTATAGATAAATAACAATATTTTACGGGTTTTTCGCAAATATGAACATTGAAAAAGCGTATGATTGCTGATATAATAATAACATAGGAGAAAATTATGAAACGCAATATGATTCAATGGTTAGACGAACTTAAGTCAGCCAAAGTGAAAAAATCAATGCCCTTGCTCAGCTTTCCGGGGATACAGCTGACCGGGGAAACCGTACAAACCTTAGTTACCGATGCAAACGCGCAGGCTTTAGTCATGAAAAAAGTCAGCGAACGCATACCTTCGCTTGCCTCCGTAAGCCTAATGGATTTATCGGTTGAGGCGGAGTGTTTCGGTGCGCAGGTCGTTTTTTCCGAAGACGAGGTGCCCACTATCGTCGGCAAAGTCGTTTCAACCTACGAAGAAGCACGAAACATGCGCGTTCCGAAAGTCGGCGAAAAGCGCACGGGAATCTATATCGACGCCATTAAAAAAGCTTCCGCACTCATCACTGACCGTCCTATTTTTGCGGGCGTGATCGGCAGTTTTTCGTTAGCAGGCAGGCTTGTGGACGTTACCGAGGCGATGATAAATTGTTATGAAGAACCGGAAATGATGAAAATCGTTCTGGAAAAATGCACGGACTTTCTTATCGAATACGTCCGCGCTTACAAACAGGCGGGCGCGAACGGCGTAGTAATTGCAGAACCGCTTACGGGACTTCTCTCTCCCGACCTTGCCGAAGAATTTTCCGAACCGTATATAAAAAAGCTCATAGACAGTTGTCAGTCGGAAGATTTTATTCTGATTTACCATAATTGCGGAAACTCCGTTATCAGAATAATCGATTCAATTTTGAACACGGGCGCAAAAGCGTATCATTTCGGAAACGCAATAGACATGAGGGAAATGATGCCGCATATCCCCTCGGACATCGTCGCCATGGGCAATATCGACCCGGCGGGAGAATTTAAAAACGGAACGCCTGAATCCATAACAAACGTTACGACAAAATTACTGAAAGACTGTTCTAAATATCCGAATTTTCTAATTTCTTCAGGTTGCGACATTCCTCCGCAAGCAAGCTGGGAAAATATCGACGCCTACTTTCAAGCAATTGAAAGTTTTTATAAATCGATTTAAAAATATAACCGTTTTTACGGCATATAAACCGAATTCTTTATTATCTTGCAGCAATTTACATAAGATAAAAGGCTCTTGCATAGCAAGAGCCCTACGCAGGTATTATTCGTACCGCAGTCAATACAAGTTTTACCTTACAACAATAATATATTTTATATAATCTTATTTGTCAATACTTTTTTAAATATTTATCCGTTAAAATTTAAAGGAGCGCAAGCGTAACCCGCTTGCGCTCCTTTATACTGAAATCAAAATTTCATTTCTTTTATCAAATCAATATAATATTGCACTAACTCCCATTTTGTTCCGGGCACAAGCCGATGGTCCGGACAGGGAACGTATCCGCCCGTGGCGATCAAAGGCTTTAAGCGCTCCACTTCCTTTTTGACGGATTCTTTATCCCGCCGCAAAACTTCCTTATTCATACCGCCGACGCCTTTCAAGTCGGCAATATTTCGAATTTTCGCAATGTCGCCCTGCCATGTCCCGTATTCGATGGGAAACATTACGTTTACGCCGTAATCCGCCCAGAGCGGTACGAGTTTTGAAATATCTCCGTCGCAGTCCACGCTGATATACGGAATACCGTATTTTGCCGCGAGTTCGCTCATGCGCCGATAGTGCCGCGAAGTGAGATCGTCAAACATATCGGGCGATATGAGAGGTCCGTTCTTAAAGCAGATATCTTCCCAGTAATGCATAAAATCGAACTTAATCCCCTGTTCGAGAACATATTTTATGCCTTGATACTGCATGTCCTGATAAGTATAAGTGATTTCTTTTAACAAATCATAGTCGTCGCACATCATATAACTCATTCCGATGACAGTAAGCATATTGCGGATTTCTCCAAAGGCTGACCCGACAAAAAGTCCCTTCGGAATATCCCATTCGCGGTTGAGTTTTTCTGCCTGTTCTTTGCTGAAACGTTTGGGTTCGAACCGCATACGCGGCTTGAATATTTCTTCAAACGCCTTCCTGTCTTTTAAAAGATAATCGACTTCCACGGGGATGCTGTTGCAATTTTTTTTCTTATAATGCACGACGCCTACGCAATCGCTTACATATTCGCCGTCGCCTTCGGTTTTTAACACCTTTTCTTCCAGCCACGGATCCAACCCCGTATGGACGCACCAATTCGACGTATAACAAAAATCCCAGCCGAGCAATTTATCGAGCGCTTTATCCCACTCGTTTCCATCCTCAGCAAGCGTTGCAATTTCATGGGATATGTGTCCCTGCTCTTCCCATTCCGCAAGCAATTCTCTCCAGTAGCCGAAGTGTACTGCACATAATCTGTCGGGCATTTCACCCGCCATGATTTTCAAAAACCTTTCCCTGTTATTCATGGTAACTTCTCCGAAATATTTATTTGATGCCCGAAGTCACGATGCCGCGGACAAAAGCTTTTTGACAGACAAATAGCAATAAAATCAGCGGCAGCGAAAACATAACGCCCGCAGCCATTACCCATGCCCAGTTCGCCGTACCCGTAGCAGAGAAAAATCCTTCCATGCCCAGCGAGAGCGTATACAAAGAAGAATCCTGCAAATATATGGAGGGGCCAAGGTAATCGGACCAGGTGTTCATAAAGGCAAATATGAACACCGTTGCCAAAGCGGGCTTGAGCTGCGGCAAAATGATTTGCACGAGTATGACAAAGCTGTTGCAGCCGTCAATCTTGCCTGCCTCGTCGAGTTCTTTCGGGACGGCGGTCATAAACTGTTTCAATAGAAAAATATTGAACGCCGATCCGCCTATCCACGGTACAATCAACGGCAGACGCGTACCCAGCCAGCCGAGCATTTCAAATTCCGCATAAGCGGGAATCATCGTAACCACCCACGGGATCATCATCGTGGACAAAAGAACGTTAAAGAAAAAATTACTGTAGCGATTTTGGAATCGTGCAAAACCATAGGCGACGAGAACGGAAGACGCGATGCCGATGACCACGCTCCCAAGCATTAAAATAAGAGTATTGAGCGCGAGTTTTCCCATGCCTATATACTGAAAAGCCTCAACGTAGTTTTTCAACCGCGGTTTCACAAAAAGTTTCGGCGGCCATGTAAAGATGCTGTTGGAGCTTTCGTGAAAACTCATTAAAACCATATACACGAAAGGCAATGCGCAGAAAACGGCAATCAAAACAGCCAAAACCGTAAAAACAACCGTGGCGATCGTCTTTGCTTTTTTATCACTCATATTTCACGCCCCCTTTCTTTCACGCCTTTTTGCCACATAATTCGTAATGACCGTAAGCGTCATGACGATGAGGAACACAACCCAGGCTTGCGCCGAGGCATAACCGAGCGATTTTCTGCCGAAAGACGCAAACGCGTTCCTGACGATGAGCATATTCATCGTCGTGGTAGCGATGCCCGGACCGCCGTCGGTGAGAAGTTTGACGTCGGCATACGACTGCATTGCGCCGATCATTCCCGTAAGAGCTACGAAAAAAATCGTAGAGCTGACCGTAGGCACGACGATGTGCCAAAAACGCTGAACGGCGCCCGCCCCGTCCAGTTCGCTCGCTTCCAAAATATCCTGCGGTACACCCTGCAATGCCGCGAGGAAGATAAACATGTTCGGACCGAGACCGCTCCAAACGCCGACAAAAATGACCGTCAACTTTGCCGAAACGCCGTTTTCAAAGAAATTAACAGGCGAAACACCTATCAAGCTCAACAGATAGTTGACGATGTTCATTTCCCCCGTAAATATCAATTTCCATAACAGGGAAACCGAAACGACGGGAATGACGGCGGGAAGATATATGAACGTTCTGTATATTTTTTTGCCCGGCATTTTTCGATTGAGCAATATGGCGATAAGCAGCGCGAAAACCGTACCGAAAAACACCTTGAAGACCGCCATGACTGCGGTATTTGAAACGGAAGTCAGAAAATCGGGGTCGCGCGAAAATAAATCGATGTAATTTTTCAGCCCTATAAATTCCAGCGGCATGGTATTCGCCGTTGCCATGACCACGTTCGTAAAACTGTAGATGAGCGACATGATCATCGGCACAAGCGTGAATGCGGCAAAACCGATGAGCCACGGACTGATATACAAGAAAAATTGTCCAACGATTTTCCGCTCGAATTTTGTCAGCCTTTTCGACGCTTTTTTCGAGCCAGCATTGACCTGCATCATTCTACCTCGTTTTTCAAGTCGTTCGCAATCGCCTGGACGACGCTTGCGAGGTTATCGGGATTATAATTGTTATAATAAGTCGACATGTGTTTGGAAATAATATCTTCCACAATGGACTGCGGGACATACTTGTTATATCCGATAGAATGCGTGTAATTCAGTGCAAATTCGTAGAAAGTGCGGTTGATCTCACCGAGGGCGTTGTTTTCGGGATAAAGATAATCATCGGATTCCGCGACAAGCTTATTCCCCGGAATATTGTATCCTTTGGACGCAAAAAACTCCTGCCCTTTCGTCATATAATAATTGAGAAATTCCACGGCCTTGTCGACGTTTTGGGAATTCTTATTGATGGCTAATGCGATCATGCCCGACGAAACGCCGTAACGGTCTTCCTCCGTGTAAGGCTCATCGCGATCGGGCAGCGGCGGCGGCGCGATCCCGATTTCAAAAGAAACGGAATCCCAGTTATAAGAAGAATATGCCCAGCTGCCGAACCAGACGAAACTGACGTTGCCGTTGGCAAACGATTCCCCGCTGCCGATCCCCGAAGGCCCGATGACGGGCGCGGACGCCTTTTCGCCTTTTTGAAGTTCGCTCATAAAAGAATAAGCTTTTATGACATTTTCCGATGTGTTCATATACTTGCCGTCGGCATCGAACACGCTTTCCCCCGTCATCTGAATAAACTCCATAAGATGACTGTAAGGCACTCTGTCAAGCATTGTTCCGTAACGGGTCGTGAGCCCACCTTCTTTTTTGGTCAGTTTATAGCTCATATCCGTAAATTCCGACCAAGTCATAGGAACGGTCGCCGAAGGATATTCCATAAAACCTTTGTCGCCTTCTTTGAGGTTATTCTCACGGTTATATTCATCGATATGACTTTTATTGTACCAAAGCATGAAATCGGGCGACCAATCCTTGATAAAAGCGTAATAATCGCCGCTGCCGAGCGCTTGCCCGTCATAAAGATATGCGTCGTTCACGTCCCAAAGCTCGATTTTTCCGTCGGCATTGCTTTCGGTTTTTACGTCCAGCGCGCCCGATTCGATATAAGGCGAAAGATTGAGAATACGCCCCGCACGCAGCTGCGTCATGATCTCGCCTTCCTGCGTGAAGAAAATATCGGGTGCTTTGGTCTTGGAATTGAGTGCGATGTTCAGGTTGTCGTAATACGTCCCCATACTGCGCTCGACCCGCACTTCAAAACCGCTTTCTGCCTTAAAATCGGAGGCAACTTTTTCATACCAGGATAATTCCGTATTGTCGCCCCATACGTAAAATACAAGGTAATCGCGTTTTCCCGATTGACAGCCGCATAAAGCGAAAAGCATCACCGCAATCAATGCGAAAACCGTCGCTTTCCATAATTTTTTCATTTTCTGTCTCCTTTTTTAACGATTTCGTCGATATATTCCGCCAAAGCGTCATCACCGATTTTATTGACAAGATAACTCATCTTTCCGTTTTTACTTTCCTTAAACAGCGTCTTTCCCTCATCGTCTACCGTAACGACTCCGGGCTTAGACCTTGCAAACAGCTTATTTAGTCCCCTGACCGCGTAAAGTACCGTGATCAAATCCCAGCTTTCCCGATTGCCGTTGCAAAACCTTTTGTAACAACAGCCGACGGGATTATTTTCATCTTGTACGGTAAAACCGAGCGTTTTGACTTTATATCCCAGCCTGAAGTCGGAAAACGTAATTTTAACGGGACAATTTTTAATGAAATATTTTGCCGCGGGCAAGTCGGTTTTGATGTTGTATTCCACGTCGTACTCATTGCCGCAGAATTGAACGGGGTCTTCGCCGAACAAACCGCCCATTATAATGACTTCTTCGACCTTTTCTTTGATAAGGTCCGCTCCGCTAAGCGGAGAAATTTCATCGGCGGCGGAAGAAAGCAGCGCGCTGTAATTATTCAGCTGCCCTATCGCCACGAGCTTTACTTTTTTAAGACTTTGCGATAATTTCCTGCGCATGTAGGAAACGGCTTCTTCCGCGGGTTCTCCTAAATACCTCGACCCGAATTTTTTTGCCACGTATTCCGCATATTTGTTGAAATCTTCCCCGTCGAGAAACGCTTTACCGCGGTATTGCCCTAACTCTATCTCGTTTCCGTAATAACAATTGATGACGTCCACGCATGCCGCGCCGTATTTCAGCGAAGTGTTGTGTGTGATACCGACGATTTCCGCTTCGTTGTTATTTTTGAAAATATTCAATAACGCAAGCGCTCCGGCATCGTCGCAATCTCCGCCCAGATCGGTATCGAGAAAGACATACGGCTTTTCTTCCAACAACGTGACGCCGAGTTCGTTTTCCGGTTTGAATATTTCCCGATACTTCGTAGGAGAAATCCCCATTTTCGCCGTAAAAGAATTGATAAAGTGCGACGCGGCGTTGAACCCGCAGGAAGCCCCGATTTCTTTTACGGGCTTATCGGAATTTTCCAACAGTTCTTTTGCTTTCGAAAAGCGAACGTCCAACAAGTATTGATTCATCGTTTTACCCACTTCCGCCTGAAATATATGTCTGAATCTGTCATAACTGTAACCGCAGGAATTTGCTATCTGCCCGAAATCGATATCATAAGAATAGTTTTCCTTCATGAATCGCTTCGCATTTTTCACGATGCGATAGCTTTGACCTTTTCTCCTGCGCGTCTGTAAAGAGCGTTCCAACTCTATCAGTATCCGCGCCATCAATAGGTTCGTAACATCTTCGTAATCAGTCTTTTCCTCATTGAATTCTTCCTGCATCTGGCGCAATAACCCCAAAACGAGTTCTGCCGAAGACTTATTCAAAAAGACGCGCATGTTCCCGACGGGCTCTTTCAAGCTGAACAAAATAATATACACTCTTGAATCCGTATCGGAAATTTCATCATGCTTTTCTTTCGGTCTAACAATGACAGACGTTCCCGGTTTGAAAGTGACTTTTTCCGTGCCGATATAAGACGCGCCCGCGCCGTCGATATAAAAAATAAATTCGTAATAACGGTGTTCGTGCGGCAGGACATATTCGCCTTTTTTATGCTCGTAATACACGAAAGAATGCACTTTGCAATCCGTAAACATTATCTGAGTTCTACCTTGTATAATTTATTTTTTTCTGCGGTAAATTTACCATCGGCAATGTAATTTTTACCGTTTTCGGTGAATACCGAGCCGACAAATTTGCCGTCGTAAACCGCCAAAGACGTATCCAGCTCATAAAAATCGAAGACCGATTCGCCATCCGCAAAAAAGTAAACGGCGCTGCCGTCCGTAAAGATGTATCCCTTTGCCGCGTTCTGCGTGGAAAATCCGATTTTCAGTCCGCCGATTTCATAATCTTTTTCGAAAACCGTAACGGGCGAATCCTTTTCCACATTCAATCCGGACATATTCTCAAGCGGAACGCTTGCCAGAATTTTTGAGGCATAGCCGATACCCTTCACGATATTTTCAACGTCCGACGAATGCGCTTTCGGCGTAAAATCGTCGTTCAAAACGCCTTGATCCATCTGATACGTACTGCCGTTTAAATCGTTCATATAATTGAAATATTGCGGCGTGATGAAATCGTAAATCGCATATCCGCCTCCGCTTGTAACGCACGAGAGGATAAGCGATGCCGTATTTGCGTAGTTTCCCATATTTTCCGCAATATGCGGATAGTTTTTCTCATAATTATACGACGCTATGAGTTCGGATACCGCCGACGCACTCGTCGTATAAGGATCGTCGCCCACAATGTCAATCCCGCTAAGCGCATAAACGTCTTTCGGTGAACACCCCGGCGCTTCGGCAAATTCATTCATGGAAAAAGATACCGTCATATTACAACGGGTGATGACCTTGTATTTTCCGTTTTTAACGGCATTCCCCGCGTTATCGAGGGCATTCAGAGTCATCTGCCACAGTTCCTTTATCGTCATGCCGTTGCGTTCAAGCAATTCTGCCTGCGTGGAGCGCCAGCGCACCAGCCCGTCCGGCTCGTTGTGTATCTGCACGGAAATCAGCGGATATTTTTTGCCGTTTTCTTCATTCCATTCATATACGTGATTCATCAACGCCGTTAAAACTTTCCCTTCGCGTTCCATCAAAAGCGGGCTGTCGAGCTTTAAATGCCCCATATATCCGTACATCCAGCTGAAATAATCGTATGCCGAATCGAGTTTCGGATAATCCGCTTCATTTTCCCAAATATAATCGGGAATATGGAAGGAATGAGAATCGCCGCACATATTTGTGGAAAACCACAAAAATTCCGCTTTAATTCCGTATTTATTACATAAGGACAGCAACGTATCGGGCATCGTAAAATCGTATTTATCTTTTTCGGGCTCAATATCGCGCCAGTCGATAGGCAATTCCACCGCGGTTAAACCGAATTCCGCAGCTCTGCGGATGTACGGCTCGATTTCCTCAACTTTAAGCGCGGCGGGAGCGCCCGCAACGGGCGCATGCTCTCCCTCGCCGCGGTTCATCAAACCGTCTACTCTGATTTGTCCGCCGAGCAACAAAAACGGCTCTCCCAAATATTCTATATAATTGCGACCGTTTTTCGTTTGGATACGCGTAACGTATTCGGGATCGTTTTCTTCAGGAGGCTCGTTATTTTTACCTTTATCCGCACAGGACGAACAAAACAGCAGTAACAAAGCCATAAAAAATATCGTTAGTTTTTTCAATTTTGACCTCAGTTCAGCCTCTGAGCGAAGTCAGCGGGCTTTCATAGCCGCTCTCGGCAAGTTCTTTACCCGACAGCATATCTTCTACGTTGCTCAATTTCAATCTGTACAGGACGTTTGCTTCCAGCACAATGCCTTTATTGTTGAACGCAAGATCGACATTGCCTTCGCTCGTCCATTCGCCCGAAGCACTTTCCTTGCCCTTTTGTGCGATCATGACGTTTGCCCGTGATACTTGAATGCTTGAATTTGACGTTGCGGATACATACAGATATACGGAACCGTCAATTTCTCTTATCGCGGCAAACCCCAGCGCTTTTTCGTCTTCCGCGACGACATAATCCAAAAACACGCCTTTATCTCCGTCGGCATAAGTGACATAACTTTTCTGTACGTCGCCTGCACTTAAACGGTTGTTCATGTTGAGTGCAACGATGTTTTTTGCAGAGGATACGGAAACCGTATACGGGGCGTTCAAAATAAGAGTCATCACCTTTTTCGTGTCCGCACTTCTGTCCCCGATGGAAATGAATTTTTCTTCAAGCGTTTCACCCTCGTCATCGATGCGGTCGAAAATCGCTCCGTTCGGAGACATGGGATAATACTTCGGCGGGGAAAGCAAATAAGAATTATATCCTATACCGCCGCTCACTATCGTTGTGAGGACCTGACGATAATTGATGTCAGACGCCCAGTTTTCAGCGTTGATTACGGGCATGCCGTTCAAGCGTTCGTCCGATGCGAAATTCGAAGTGCCGTTTCTGTTTTCCGCCACGGTATGAAGATACGTTGGACAAATCAAATCTACGTTTTCCAAATTATATACGCGGAGCGTTTCTTCCGTCACAGCACCTTGCTCGCAAAATTCCAAACGGACCAACGGTCTGTATGCGGACTTTTTTACTGCCGCCGCAAGCGATTCCATATACCGAGCTATCATTTCCTCAGCCTCGCTTTGCGTCATAAGTCCTTCCGCGCCTTCTATTTTATATTGATCGATTCTCCAACGGTAAAACCTGTCTGCAGTTCCCTGCCCGATCTGCAAGGTCACCACGGGGTCGTAATTTCCGTTTTCACCGTTCCATGCGTAAATTGCGTTCATCAATTCGTAGAGCGCGCGGCTTTCCCTGGCCAAAAGGTCTTTATCGTCCCATTTCATGATACGGATCCTGCCATAAACGCCGCCGTCGTACAAATCCTTCAAAACCGTGTAATCCGTAGGATTTTCGAGAATATACTCCGGCAATGAATATCCTTTTGTTTCCCCGTCTTTTAAACTGCCGTACCACAAAAGATTGATTTTAAGGTCGTATTTTTTTGCAAAATCGAGATACGTCCTTATCACGCTCGAATCGTACACGTCTTTTTCGGTCTCTACCTGATTCCACAAAATGGGGATATCGACGGAATTAAATCCCGTTTCCGCCGCAACGGCAAAATAAGGTTCTAATTCCGCGGGAGTCTTTCCGTCGGCAACGATAAGCAAATCCGCCGCGATCTGCGAGGAGAGCAACAACACGCTTTCGCCGCCGTGCTTGATGAATCCTTTCCCGCTTTCCGAAACTGCGGTCACATAGGGAGCGGAAAATTCTTTTTGCTCTTCCAAATCCCCCGTATTTTTACCGCCGCAACCGACTGCGGAAAATAAAAGGAGAAAAGCCAAAGAAGATACGAGAAATTTTTTCAGTTTCATATTTGACCTCCTAACCTATATTTTCCCACACCGTGCTTTGCAGTGCGGCGCCTTCGGTAAATTCCAAAGTGTAAAGTTTACCTGCCTCTGCAGTAAACTCGGGCGTTTCGAATGTAGCATTCGATAAACGTATCGACGTTTCCTGCAACATATAAATATATAATTTCCCTTCGAATTCGATGGCGTAGCCGAGCGGCATTTCAGACGATTCCGCTTCAACGGTCACGGAAGTGGTATTGATGCTTTGCACGTATTTGCCGCCGACGGGCTGCAAATTGTTCTTGACGCCGAACGCGGCAAAATCTTCCATCGGCGCTTTGACTGCAGCCTCTCCCGCCGCTTTCAAGCCTTCGATAACCGCCTTTGTTTGCTCGTAATGGTCCTTTCTTTCGTAGACTTTACGGTTGTCCGTAGATGACAAAATCCCTTGATCGACGTCGTCCGCCGAACCGCTGGCGCGGTTATCCACATAATACGGCGAAGTGCAAAGATCATAAATCGAATAGCCCGCTCCGACGGAAAAAGCCGTTAAAATAAGCTGCGGCGTACGGGAATAACTTCCGTCGTTTTCGGCAAAATGCGCGAAATTGCCCTCTGTCTTTTGTCCGTACATATATGCAATCCCTTTGATAACGGAAATATCGTCTTTATAACTATCGTCGCCTACGATATCGATTCCTTCCAAATCAAAGAAAGCGCGGGCAAAATCGGGCAAGTCTTTGACGTTTTCCGTTCCCGTCAGACCGCCTTCGTAGACGCTGCCGCCAGTAGAATCGGCAAGGTTCGTTCGCGTATACACTTTATATTTACAGCTTTTGACCGCTTTGCCCAGGTAATCGAGGCTTTGAGATACTTTTTTAAGACCTTCTTCATAGCTCATGATTTCGCCCGTCAAAGGGTCTTTTACGCTGTATTGATCGATCCTCCATCTGAAAAACGCGTCAGCCTCGTTGAGGACCTGTACGCCGATAACGGGTTTTTTGCCGCCGTGTTCGCTGTCCCATTGATAAACATAGTCCATCATTTTCTTAACGGCATTTGCTTCCCGCTCCATCAAATCGGGATCGTTGAAATCGAGATACCACATCAAACCGTAATAATTCCAGTATTCGCCAGTACGAAGAGCATCAAGTTTTTTATAGGTTTTGCCGTCCCGCAAAATATAATCGGGCACGGTGTTGGAATGGGTATCTCCGACCATATTCGTGCCGAACCACAAAAGCTCCATTTTTAAATCATAACGGTTGGCGAAAATCAATATTGAATGAAGATAAGAAAAATCCCATTGATCTTTTTCGTTTTCCATGTCTTTCCATTCCACCGGCACCTGAACGCAAGTTACGCCAAGTTCTTTTGCCTCTTTGAAAAGCACCTCGAGTTCTTCATAAGTATACAGATCGCAATTCATAAACGCGTCGGTCCTGATGGACGCCCCGATGTAAGCGAAAGGCTCTCCCTCGACCTCGATAAACGTTTTGCCGTTCTGCGTTACGATTTTTGAAACTTCGACGTCTTCTCCGTTATAAACCGCCGCGGTTTTTCCTTCGTCGGCAACTTCGCCGTAACCCTTGAAAAAACCGTTGAGTTCGTTGTCTTTATCGAACACGCCGTCCGTTTGCGTTTTACAGCCTGAAATACAAAACGCCGTGAGCGCCGCAAGCAAAATACATAAAAATCTTTTCATGCGTTTCCTCCGTTTTTTATGAAACGACAGGGGCGGCGTTTTTCAACGCACTCCCCCGCCGATTAAAATTTACGCTTTATTTTTTCTGCGGCTCATCAGCCATACGCCTGCGGCAAGCGCCACAACGGAAAGCAATATCGTTTCCGCCGCACTGACCGCGCCGCAGGAGCAACCGCCCGTTGCCGTTACGGTAAGTTCCTTTATCTCGCTGTTATCGTAATCGTCCGTCACCGTAATTTTGATTTTATATTCGCCCTTCGTTTCCGCTTTGAATGAGTAATTTCCATCTGAGTCAGGCGTCAGAGTCTGCTCTCCCCCGTCGGGTGCGGTAACTTTTACGTTGATGACGTAGTTGCTGTCGTCCGTTACCGAAATAGTGCCTATCGTTACGGTATTGCCTACCTTAACTTTTTCCGCCGTCTCGCCCACCGTTACGACGGGTTTTACGGTATCGATGACATTCAGTGCAAATTCTTTCACAAACGCCGTAGGTTCGGGCTGCGCCTTATCGAGCGCCGTGTAAACGATCTTATACACCCCGCTCATCGAAAGCTTTTCTTTTACGCCTGCAGCAACTTCCGATTTTGAGCCGTCGGGCTTTATGATTTCCACGGTATACGACGCTATTTTATCGTTCGCTTTAAGCGGCAAAATCTCGATTTCGTCTCCGATTTCAAAGGTGGTCGCGTAGGAGCCTTCCGTTTCTAAAGCGATCTCTTCGTAAATATCCTTCACAACGACGGTGAATTCTTCCTTGATTTCCTTTCCGTTGCCGCCGGTAAGCACATAAGTGAATTTATATTCGCCGAGCTTATCGCCGTTAAAGACATACCCGTCCGCTTCGGCAACGCTTTCGGAAACGCCGTCGGGATCGACGACGGTCAGCGTCATCTTATTTCCGCCGAAGAAATCGTACCCGTAAACGTCGAGCACGCAATCTTCGCCCGCCTTCACGATGGAAGGAACGTTTCTCGCAACGATGACGGCGTCCGCATCTTCCGTCATAGCTACATTATCGACCGAATTGACGATAAGTTCAAACTTCATTTCACCGCTGCCGAGGTTTCCGAGCTGTACCGCGGACGCCAAAATATCGGTATTCCAAACTTCCACGAGAGAAGCGATACTCGTCTTGACGATTTCGGAATCCTTATCGTTCATCGCCTGCGTCATACCGCCCGTGCGTTCCGCCGAAAAATAACTTTCAGCGTCAAAACGCATTCTGAAAGAAATCTGCGTATCTGTTTCGTTGGTCTTTATCCAGCCCGTATCGGTAATATCCTTCGCCCATTCGCCGAAAGCTTTGGTCTTCACATACACATTTGTCGGACGGTCTGCGCCCGTTCCGCCCCAGACGCCGAGCATGGCATAGTTTTCCACGATATTCCCGTATTCGTCCAAAGAACCGTTCGGACTCGTTTCTTCGTCGTATAAAACGGGGTTGTAAATGATAAAGTCTACGCGGCCGCCCATCAAGGCATTATCCGTTCCCGCAGTGGCTTTCGGAATTGTAAACACGATTTCGCGTCCGCTTCTCGCATCGAAACGAATGTCTTTTCCGAGAGTGTATTTGCTCCAGTTGATGTCAGTTCTGATGCGTACGCCGCTGTCCGTCTCATCGACCAGCGCGCCGCCGTCTTCATTCACGGCAACGCCCGCACCGCCGATAAGATCGCTTGCCGTAAACGGATTGACCGTCAGGTTGAATTCGACTTTTTCACTGACCGTCGTGCCTCCGACGTTCGCAGCACGAAATACCGCAAAGTATTTGCCGCTTTCCAGCGAATACGGGATTTCCACGTCGAACTTTCCCGTCGCTTTGTTCACGGGGAAAGCGTAGATTTCTTCCTCTTCCGCGTTAAAAATCACAAGTTCCAGCGTATATGAACCGGAAGTCTCCGTAACGGTCGGCGCGTCCACGCTGAAAACATCGCCCTTATTCACAATAATATCGCCGATAGTAGGCGTGCCGTCTATAACGGGTGCCTCTATCGCGGATACCGCCTGCACGGAAATTTCGGCGGGTTGCGAAAGATTTCCAGCAGAATCTTCCGCCGTCACTTTTAACGTATAATTTCCCGCTTTGTTGAATGTCACCTGATTTTGCCCGTCAGTATAGGTATAATCTTCCGATGCGGCATCGCCGAAATCAACGTGATATTTTATGCTGTCCGTCGTGGTAAACAAATCTGCCGTCTTGACGGGCAGCGTGTAATTTTCTCCGACCGTAGCAGCGCCGACTGTCCCCACGGAAATCACGGGCGCAATATCTTCCGTAAAATTCGCGCCGTCGTTTGCAAGACTCTGCCCGTTGATTTCTTTGACGACAAAGTCCACGTTTTTATTAAAACCGTTATTGCCTCTGATATCCACGTTAATGCTTTCAACGCTCGGCAAAATATCAGAAAGTTCCTTTTTCAAAGTTCCGTTGACGTCGACGGGACGCATTTCGTCGCTGCCGTTATATTTCGCTAAAAGCAAATCTTCTTTATTGAAAGCGAAGTGAAATTCGCTTGAAAGCGAGGCGTCGCCGCTAACCCAAATATCCTGCACTAAGCTCGTCCATTCGCCGCCTTTATACAAATCCACCGAATGACTGCCGTTCGTTATGGAACCGGCGGTAAAAAATATACGAAGTCTGAAAAGTTCTTTATCATTCGAATTGAATACGACATCGAACTGATCTCCGTTATTCGACGTAGCATCGGCATCTGCAAGCCCGAGACTGAACTTAAAATCCACCGTTTGCCCGTTGCTGACGTCAAAAACATGATCGAGTTCACCGTTCCAGTTGATTTTACCGCCTTTTTTCCATGCATTGCCGTCCGTATTCCCTTGAATGCTCATCTTTGCGCCTTCGGAAACATACGAAGTGGAAGAATCCCACCACGATACGATTTTCCAAGCGTCCAAAGCGGAAACCGGCGTTTTATTATCCTGCGCCGAAATTTTAGGAGCAGAGAATGTTCCCGCCGCAACGACCATAATAGCTACCATGAAAAAGAAACACGTCGTTAAAAGCGATAAAGTTTTTTTAGTAAACGGATTTACTAAGCTTTTCATGCATTTTCTCCTTATGATTTATTTGCTTATATTATAAAGGCATATTTTACGGCACGTCAATACAGCCGAAACTAATTAGCCATTTTTTACAACTTACTTTTAGAAGATTTTTTCTATTCTTTTAAGGTTTACGCAGTTTTTAACATAGTTTGCACGTTTTTTTATAAAATATGTCAAATATCGAAAAGCCATTAAATTCAATTACTCCGCCTAAAAAAATATAAAATAAAAAAAGCGTTTTCGCGGAAGGAAAATTTTTCCTTTGAAAACGCGTTTTACTCAATCATGCTCTTTCGGTATTTCGACGGGGTGACGCCGACGTATTTTTTGAAAATCTTGATAAAATAATTTCCGTCGCCGTAGCCGACTGCCTCGGCAGTATCCTCGACCGACCTTCCTTCCATTAAAAGTTCTTTGGCTCGCTCAATCCTGACTTTGCTCAAATAATCGCTGAAAGTTACCCCCATCTCCTTTCGGAAAAGATGACTCAAATAATATCCGCTTACGAAAATATTCTGCGCCAAAACGTCCAAATTGATGTTTTCCGTAAAATGCTCGTTGATATATCTAAGCGCCTTATATAAATGTTCGTTCGTAGTTTTTTTGCCGCGGCTCACGTAAACTGCCTCGAGAAAATCATCTAAAATATCTACGGTTCCCCTGCATATATCGGAAAAATCGGCGTTTTCCAGTAACAGTTTGGAATTTTTTTTGATGATTCCCGTCAGCGACGAAAGCGGCGCGCCGGCCTCCACCGCGCTGCGCGATAAAAAAGCGGTAAACTCGTAAAGCTTTGCTTTTACTATTTCCAAATCACCGCTGGCAAAGGAAAAAATCTCGTTCAGGAAACGGTTGATGATCTGCTTTGCACGCGTTTTGTCGCCAAGCTGCACGGCCGTAATGAGCTCTTTTTCCAGCCCGATGGGATATTTGACGCAGCGCGACGCCGAATTTTCACGTATTTTCATTTCCTGCGCGGCGCGCATGCGCTCCATGTTCATGCGGGAAATCTCCAAGCGCTGCTCGATATATTTCCGCTCCTCTCGGACCATATAATTGACAAGCATCGTAAGCGTTTCCGAAACACTCGTCATGCCGGCGCAATCCATTTGTTTCACCGCAAGCAGATCGAATTCGCCTTCTGCCAAATGAATCCCCAGCTTTCTTTGTTTCTTTTGAAACTCGGCGAGAAAATAATCGTCTTTATCCCACAACACCACGGGTCCCGTTGTGATATAACCGATGGTTTGTTCATCTATCGTCAGCGGCGTGATACACATAACCAGCCCGCAAGGCGTTTCATAAATATAAGCCGACCCGAGCTCAGCCGCCTTTTTACCGCTGGAAACGATTTTTGAACGGCATTGTTCGTTATCCTTAGCAAAATTGCAGATATTGTTTTTCTTGCGCACGCAAAGAACTTCCCTGCCGTCCTCGTCGTATAAAGTTACGTCCAGCCCGCTCGTCAGGGAATAGTTTTTAAAAAGTTTTTCCAGCTCGGAAAAATTCAGAATATTTTTTAAATTTTCTTTTTTAAGGTTCATTTGCGAATACCACAGAAAAATACGTTACGGTGTTTTCACCGTTAGTATAATTGATTTTTGCGGTTTTTGCAAGGGAAACGACGTTGATTCCGCACGCCTCCACGGAAGTTTTTGCTTTTTCGGGAAATCTGCACGGTTTTGGAAAAGCGCATTTTGGGCAGACGTTACAACCGCCCGCGCCGAGCACTTCACAGCCTTTCGGCAAAATTTTGCGAACGATATCCTCCGTTTCGTCATGTTTCAGCCTTGCGGCAAACATTCCTTCAATATCGAAACTGTCCTCTATTTCATGCTTGGTCGTAAAAACAAATATATTTTCGTATGCCGTGTACTTCGCTTTTAAATCTTCTAACTTGCCGACATTCGGCGGACATTTCCATGACTTATTGTAATTTCCGCAATAATTCGCGCGGCACGCCGCCACGACTTCTTCGGAAAATTCCAAATCCGAGCTCTTCAGTTCCGCATACTGCCAAATCTTATCGCCGCACGCTTTCAATATTTCTTCCGTAAGCTTACGCATAAATCAATCTCCGAACCCCATGTTTGACATAAATTCTTCCGAAAAAGCGACTTCGTCCGACAATTCCACATAAGAAATTTTCTTTGCAAATTCCTTTGCCGCCTGTCGCGCCGCGGTACTGACCAGGCACATTTTTGCGCCAGCCAGCGCGGTATTTCCGACCACTTCGATTTTATCGCCGTATTCGGACGGGATCAGCCCCGTATTTACGGCGTTTTTTCGGTCAAGATAAAAACCGAGTCCGCCCGCAATAAAGAGTTTTTCCGTATTTTCAGGCAAAATCTCTGCTTTTTTAGCAAGTACGCGTATCCCGGAACATATCGCGCTTTTCGCCAACTGAAAAGCCCTGATGTCTTTTTGCGAAACGTAAACGCTTTCCGTAAGATAAAACCGATCTCCTTCCGAAAACGTGCCCGTTTCGTCGATAATCTTTTTTTCCAGCATCAATGAGACCGCATCTACCAAACCGGAGCCGCATATCCCGCTCGCGCTGCCGCCGCCTAAAACATTAATTTGCAATTCGCCTCGGTCTTCATATACCGAACCGATAGCTCCCGCGACGCCGCCCGTGCCGCATTCGATGTTCGCGCCTTCGAAACACGGACCCGCCGCCGTGGATGCCGCCCAAAGCTTTCCTTTGGTATGCAGCAATATTTCTCCGTTCGTACCGATATCCGCAAAAATTCGTTCCCCGCCGCAGACATCTGAGGCGAGTCCGCCGACGACGGCGTCTGCCCCGAAGTATGCCGCGACGGACGGCAAAACGACGATCTCGTCTACGGAAAGCCCCAAATCTTTCCCGTGCAACGTTACCGAATCGAGAACTTCGGCGGTAAAGGGAAATCTGCCGATCCCGCTTATGTCTTTCCCGAGAAATATATTCAGCATCGTGGTATTTCCGCAAACGGCGAGCCGACGGATACGTTCAATACAATATTTGCCGCTGAATTCGCGCAGCTTGTTTTCGGTTTGCGTAAGCACGGACTTCTGCATGGCAGTCAAATTGCCATTATCGGCACTTGCGATACGGCTGATAACGTCCGCCCCGAAAACTCCCTGACGATTTAATTCGCCGCAAGCGTTTATCTCTTCACCCGTTTTTAAATCCACAAGAGCAAAAGCGAGAGTGGTCGTTCCTATATCCAGAGCGACCCCGAACCCTTCTTCGCCGTCGGAAACAAAGTCCGACGCTCGTGCGAGAAATAATCCCCCGCCTTCGCATTCGCTAACTTCTATGCGGGCATCTTGTTCCGTAACGGCGCGACAAGACAGTATGACATCTCCGCTTTGCCCGCCGAACCTGCCCGACAGAACTTTAACTTTACACTTGCCGCAAGTGCCGTTCCCGCCGCATCGCGCGGCGATATTATAGCCGTTTCTTTGCAAGACGCTTAGTAAATTCTCGCCTTTTTCGCAGGTAACGGTTTTTATGAAATTTTCGGAAACGACTTCTATTTTCATATTTTCACCGCCGAAATTGCCGTTTTGCAAAAAAGACAGTTTTTCAACTGTCTTTTCACTTTTAATCAAAATAAGAACGCGCTTTTTCCGCGGCGCTCGCCGCGTCGGGCGTATAAGCATCCGCACCTATCTCATCGGCAAACGCCTGCGTTACAGGCGCGCCGCCGACCATGACCTTCACCTTATCGCGTAGCCCTGCGGCTTTCAGCGCGTCGATGATATCTTTCTGATACAGCATCGTGGTCGTCAGAAGAGACGACAGACAAACGATGTCCGCATTATATTCCCTGACGGCATCCACAACTTTTTCCGCAGAGCAATCGACGCCGAGGTCGATGACTCTTATACCCGTCCCTTCTATCATCATCTTCACGAGATTTTTGCCGATATCGTGCAAATCGCCCTTGACCGTGCAGATCACCGCGGTTCCGACGGGTTCGACACCCGTTTCCGCCAGCGCAGGCTTTAACACATTCAGCGCGGCGTTCATCGCGCGGGCGGCGATCAACACTTCCGGAACGAAAATCTCGTTGTTTTTAAATTTTTCGCCGACAATCCCCATGCCTACGATAAGACCGTTCGTAAGAATGTCTTTGGGCGCCGTACCGTTATTTAATTCTTCCGTAACCAAAGCGGCAAGATCCTTTGCCTTTCCTCTTTGCAATAAAGCGGATATTTCTTCAAACTTCGCCATAATATCACCTCGTTTTTTTTCATTATATCGCCAATCGCAAAAAAATGAAAGGTCTTTTTTTGCTTGATATAAGTAAAATCTTGCGATATAACGGCAAATCCGCTTAAAAAACAGAAAAATCTTGCTATGTTACAATCTCACTGCCGCAAATGCCTTTGAAAGCGGATACCATAATATACTCACGGTGATTACCGCGCATGCCGACTGCACGCCCATTACCGGCAGAGACATGAGAAAATAAATTTCCGCCGACTCCGCCGCATAACCGTACATCCATGGAGTGATGAGGTCATCGAGCAACGTAAAGCATGCAGTCATCATGGCGGCAAGGACCACGAGAACCAAAATCTTTACCCACAACCGCGTGTTTGCAAGCAATTTGCCCGCAATACCGAAAATCACGGCAAATAAATTGTAATAAACCAAATATAATATCACGACGTTCGGCACAAAACCGAATATGATACACCGCAAAACGGAGAAAGCCGTCGCTACAAATATTCCCCGTTTCACACCGAAAGATACGCAAAACGTCAGCAATATGACCGTAACGACCTCTACGCCCTGAATCGCGCTGAGCGCGAACTGACCTGCCAGCAGCAATGCCGTCGTAACGCTCATCAGCGCAATTTCTTTCGCGGGTCTCGCGGCGACGTTTTTCCCCCGCGTTTCGTTCATTTTCTCAACCCGCGTATACGATCAAGGAAAAGCATACGACTGCGCCGTCGGTAAGTTCCAAAAACGACGCGCCTTTTGCAGCCTCTACCAGTTTTTGACCTTCATATTCGACGGACTGCGCCGTATATCCTTCCGTCACTTTCAACTGGTCGCTTTCCACGCTCGTAAATAAATACACGTATTTCCCCGCGCTTGCGTTTTCCTCTATAATATATGAGTCTGTCATGTAGGTTTCGCCGTTGTATTCGGCTTCCACGGGAATTCCCATCGCGGTATAATACATGCCGTAAATACCGTTACTGCCTTTATAACAGAGCTTCTGTTCCGCGGCGAGTACGTCGATAACGTCGTTCAAACGGTCGCTGTCGGTAAACTTGCTCAAATCGACTTCAACCGCTTTCGTTTGGGTCTCATCTTCCGCTAAAATCACGATGGTCATACTGCCTTCCAGCGGTTTACCGTCGCCCCTTTTGTCGCAAGCGGCAAAAAAGGAAGTAAATGCCAAAACGACAATCAGCGTCAAACACAGCAAACACTTTTTGTTTTTCATTTTTCTATCTCCTTGTATAAAAAAATACGCTCCGAATAAAAAAGAGCGTACGAAAAACACGACAAAACACGCACGACGCTTCATTGCCCAAGCGTTTTGCGGCTTATCAGAAAAACGGCAGGTTACCCGACTTTTGTTTTCACAATCACGGTAATGGCTGTTGCGTCGGTTTTACACCGAACTTCCCCTGCTCTCTGTGCCGAGCGGCACAACTCGCTCTCTTTATCCTTAACCATTCTACTGCATTTTTTTCGCTTTGTCTATGTCCTAATTTGTTTTTTTATAGTTTTATTTTGCTGAGCACAGTGTTTTTTCAACTTACCGCAAACTAATTTGCGCCCGCGGAACACGAAATGCCGCGGGCGCAGAGAAATTTAACCCATTAAGTTTTGGATTTTTTCCCAAAGGGCTTTTGCGGAATTAAAATTTTCGGGAACTATATCCGCAGGCGAAAAAGTTACGTCGAATTCGTCGCTGACTTCCGCAATGATTTCCATAATATTGAGCGAATCGAGAATTGCATCGTCGATCAAAGCGTTTTCCTTTTCAAAATCAACGTCCGGTCTGATTTCGCTTAAAATTTCCAAAAGTTTTTCCATATTGTCCTCCTGCTGTCTTATATTTTCGGCACTTCAACCGTTTATCGGATCGGTCTGCAGCCCGTCTCTTACAAGGCGGACGCAACCGTCTTCCGCAATTTTGTATATACGGGGCATATCTCGGCTTAAAAACAGATAAATCCCCTCCGTGACGGAATACGCGCCCGCTTTATAAAACGCCAGCACGTCGCCGATTTCGGCGTTTTCAAGGGGATAATTCCGTACCAGAACGTCGGCAGTCGTGCAAAGAGAACCGCATATCGTATATTCTTCCGTTCCGCGTTCTTGCCGCTTTCCCGCTTTAAAATGTTCGATAATCGGCTTTTTCATGGCCATCATTTGATTATAATAATTTAAGTGATTGATGCCGCCGTCGACGATGACGAATTTTTGAGAAAAATTCGTCTTTACGTCGGCGATACCCGTTATGTACATTCCGCAATCCGCAACGAGGAAACGCCCCGTTTCCAAAACCGTTTTCACGTCGAAATTTTCCCGTAATTCTTCCGAAACCCGTTGCAAAAACTCCATGTCGGAAATCATGTTTTCCCCTTCGAAATAAGAAACGGGAAGTCCGGGTCCGTATTCCAGACGGTTCACCGAATATCCTTTCTCCCGAATCGAAGATAAAAATCCTTTCAGCATGCCGATTTCTTTTTCAATCTTCTCCGCCTTTTTCTGCGTGCCGGAGTAGTACTGAATGCCTTCGAAAACGAGAGCGGAATCCTTGCTTTTTTCCAGTAAGGACAAAATCGTTTCTTCGTCCATACCGAATTGATTGAAAGAACTCAAGCGAAAAACCACATGCAATTTTAAGGAAAATTTTTCCGCAAGCGTTTGCAGCAAACGATATTGTAAAACGGATTCAACGGTATAAACCGCCTTATCTTTGCAGTATAAAACGGCCTCCTCCGTTTCTTTTTCGGACTTATTCACGCCCGAATATACGATTTTTTCCGCGGGAATGTTTTTGCTTTTGCAAATCCTGAATTCGCCGTGCGAACAGACTTCAAAACAATCGACCTCGTTTTTGAGTTCTTTTATCAAAAAAGGATTCGCTTTCATCGCATAACAAAGCTTTATCCCTTTCAATATACCGCGCATTTTTTGTGCGCGCTCTTTCAAGGACGGAATATCGAAAACATAAGCGGGCGTTTTGATTTCGGAAAGATATTTTTCTATCATACCGCGATTTCTCCTTTTAACTTTTTGCGGTCTATCTTCCCGTTTTCCGTAAGCGGGAACGCGGAAAGCGCCTGCAACTTGTACGGTATCATATAAGCGGGCAATTTCTTTCTGAGTTCTGTTATTATTTCTTTAACTTTCGCCGCGCCGCGATAAAACGCATAAATCTTATCTTCCTTTTCATCGAATATGCAAACGGCCTGCGAAACGTCTTTTACGCTTTGTATCGCGCTTTCTATTTCGTTTAATTCTATGCGGTGCCCCATGTGCTTTATCTGAAAATCCTTTCTTCCCGCAAAGCACAATGCGCCGTCTTCGTCGTAATACCCGAGATCGCCCGTCTTGTAAATTTTTTCAAGATAATTTTTATTCAACGGATTTTGTACGAAAGCCTTATCGGTCTCCGCGGCGTTCCCGTAATATCCGAGGGAAAGCGCAGTTCCCGAAACGCAGATTTCCCCGAGTGCGCCCGTTTCGCGCACTTCTTCGCCCGTTTCGGAAAGCAAAAAAACGCGCTCGTTCGGAAACGGTTTTCCGATAGGCAGGACCTTTTTTTCAAAAGCACCCTTTTCGAGAACATAATACGTACAGTTGCAGGTAATTTCCGTCGGTCCGTACAGATTGACGAACATCGCTTCCGGGTAAACCGATTTCCAGACATTGAGCTGAGAAATCGGCATCGCTTCGCCGCTGAAAAGAACTTTTTTGACTGTTTCGGGGACCTTATAGGTGAAGGCGTTGAGCGTAGACAAAATACACAGCGCGGAAACCGCCCAGATAAGAACGGTAATCTTTCTTTCGGAAAGGTGGTCTATAAGGTAAGTCGGGAAGGAAAATTTCTGTCGGGGAATAATTTCCAGCGTAGCACCGCATTTTAAGGAAGTATAAATGTCCTTGACGGAGACGTCGAAATCAAAAGGCGCCTGATTGCCGAAAACGTCGTCCGCGTTAAAACCGAACAATTTGGAAAACTCCTCGATAAAATCGATGACGGAACGGTGCGAAACGGCAATTCCCTTCGGTTCGCCGGTAGACCCCGACGTAAACATGACGTAAAGCGGATCTACATCGATGTGCGTTAATGCAACTTTTTCCAGCGCTTTTTCGTCGATTTCCGCTAAACAATCGGAAAAAGATACGACTTTACCTTCATAATCTTTGACAGAATCCATGTATTTTTCGTCAGATATTATCAAAGGATTGTCGAGTTTTTTCAATATTTTGTCGCGCCTTTCTTTCGGATGTCTGGGATTGATCGGTACATAAAAACAGCCCGCGTAAACACAGCCCAAAAAGACGGCGAGCATGGCCGCGCTCTTTTCCCCGAAAACCGCAACGGGCGTTCTCGGAGAAACTTCCTTCAACAAATACGAACCGATTTTTTTCGATTTTTCCCGCAACGCGAAATAACTGAATTTTTCTTTATCGTCCGCTACCGCGACCTTTTCCGGGAATTGTTCTGCACTATTTTCAAGATAATTCAAAACGTTTGTAAACCTGTTCATCATTTCACCTCTCGTTTATGAGATTTTCGTAGCGTGAAAGGTCCGTTTCCCAGCTCTTATATTTTTCATCGCCCTTTCTGTTTTCCAAAGCAAAGCGGTTTTTTATGTACTTGCCGAGATAGGAAGATACTTTGCGCGCACCCGAATAATTCAGATGATCGCCCTTATCGCGCGTATCGGTTTTCCAGTTGAAATCGAATTCTTCATAACACTGGTTCATATCAATAAAAGGAATATCCCTTTTTTCCGCAAACTGCTTGACTGCGTTATATTTGCTGTAATCCCACAATATCACCGACGGCACTTCAACAAACATCAGTTGAATATCATTTTGCATGCAAATATCGTAAATTTTTTCCAGCGATTTCATCTGTCTTTTTTTGATTTTATAGACTTTATCCGTTTTTACGAGCTTTTTGTTGCCGGTATACGGTTTAACGTCGCGGTTCAGATAAAAGCCTTTCATTGCGCTTCTGGAATGTTTTTTGTCCGCCGAAAACCAGTCTTTCCACGATGCGTGATAGCGGAATATCGGAAAAGCTTTATAAAATCCTCCGCGAATGCCGTTCCAGCTTTCTGTGCTCTTTTTATCGTAGAACAGATGGTCCACTTCGAGAACCACAAGTTTCGGAGTTTGCACCTTCGTAACGCCTTTAAGCAGTTTTACAGATTCCCACGGAAGCTGCACTGCCTGCGCGCAAACATAAGAAGTGAAACCGTATTCCTTATAAATTTCCATCGGCGAAATCGCACTGTACACGCCGCTGTGCCCTAAAAACAAAACGTCGACAGTGTTTTTATCTTCGTTAAAAATTTTATTGACCTCATCGGAACGCGCTTCGGATATTTTCACCGCTTCCGACGGCAAAAGAAGATAAGAAACGCCGTGCAGCAACGCCGCCGTCAAAAAAATAAAGCACAATACTTTTGCTAAACGTTTCAAAATTGTCGATTTTCTTTCCGTCATGAGTATTCTCCTCTAACGCTCTCAAAAACCGCCGTATATAAACGGCACAACGGAATAAAATTCCCCGTAAGCCCCGAAAAGAGCGATAAATACGATCATCGAAAGATACGGCGCCCAGCGCAGAAGCAATACTTTTGCCGAAATTGCGGCGCGAATATCGACTTTGCGTTCTTTCAGCACCCCTACGACGAACATAATGGCGACGCCGACGAATGCAATGACGAATTCCTGCCAATCGAGCCCCAAGGAAAAAACCGAACCGTGATAAGGACGGAAAAGCGAGCCGAGGATCATAAACGCGTCGCCCAAGGTGTTTGCCCCGAATATCGTTTCGCCTATCAGAATGATAACGATCGTCCTTACGTGCCGCAATGCGTTCAAAACCTTATTGTTCGGGTCGACTTTTATTTTCTTATAGAGCTTTTTGAAAAGAGGCTCGAACATCATGCTTATAAAAATGATCACAAAATAATATAATCCGTAAACGATATATTTCCACTCCGGACCGTGCCATATTCCGTTGCAAATCCATACCGCCAAAAGCGCCAAAGCCGTAGGTATCATTTTGGTAAAATGATTTTTCCAACGTTTTTTTATTTTAGCGCTGAACGAAAGCACCTTCGGTGAAAGAGCAACGGAATAAAACACGTATTCTTTCAGCCATGCTCCCAAAGTGATATGCCAGCGCTGCCAGAACTCCTGCGCGCTCTTGGCAAAAAACGGCTGACGGAAATTTTCGGGAAGTTTGACGCCGAAAAGCTCCGCACTGCCGAGCGCAATATCGATGAACCCCGAAAAGTCCGCATACAGCTGAACCGTATAACAGACGATGACCAAAAGGCTGGCAATACCCGAATATTGCGCGGGATCGGAAAACACGGTGTTAACAAGCATAAAAAGCCTGTCGGCAACAACCATTTTTTTGAAAAGTCCCCACAATATCCGCTGCAGCCCGAAAACAAATCTATCATACCCCGCGGCATTCCCTTCAAAAAGCGCTTTGCCGCTTTGGTCGTATCGACAAATAGGCCCTTCGAGTATCTGCGGAAAAAAACATAAAAACAGACAGACCTTGAAAAAATTTTTTTCTGCGGAATATTTTTTTCTGTAAACGTCGGTAAGATACCCGATTGCCGTCAAAGTGTAAAAAGATATGCCGAGCGGCAAAGCGAGCTTTAAAAACGGAAAACGGAATTTTGCGCCCGTTGCGGAAATAATAGAATTAAAGGTATCGCCTAAAAAATTATAATATTTCAAAAAGCCCAACAATAAAAGATTGAACGTCACGACAAGCACGATAGCCGCTTTATTTTTCTTTTTCCGCTTTATTTTCAAAACTTCGTCCGCATCTTCCGCCTCATTTTTGATAAAAAAGCGTGCGGCAAGATATACGCTCAGCGAAGTAGTCAGCACGAATACCACGAGATATCTGCTGATAATAACATAAAACGCAAAGCTGAACGAAAGTAAGACGATCCATTTATACCTTTTGGGCACTATGTAATAAACAAGCAACGCCGCCGCGAGTACGGCAAAATATATCAGCATGATCTGATTCATAAATTTCGTTCTCCTCCGCTTAAAACCGATACAATGGTTTTACAGACTCAATATGACGTGTTCCAGAATCGAAACGATCAAGTCGTCATCCGCTGTGTTAAGCATGAAATAATATTGATAAAGTCCTTGATCTATAAACGCGTACGTAGCGGAATTTTCCAAATCCAACTCAATGAGAAGTTCTATACCGTCGTATTCGAAAGCGTCTTCAAATTCGGTAAAACCGAGCAGTTTATCGAAAACGAACCAATCCACGCCGACGTATAATTTTATATTTACATCAAAATCCTGATAATTTACGTAATAAAATATCGTTTCGTCCTCATATTCGTCGTAGTAGGGCGAATCCTCGCTCAAACAGTATTCCCGATAGGCATTTACTTTGTTGACAAAACCGAGAAAATCTTTTCCCTGCACGCCGACGAAAGACGTATTTTGAACGACTTGAGAACTTTGCAGTACCTTTTGCGCATCGGTCTTGATATTTTTAGAAAACAGTAAACCGAGACAGACCGCAAGGCAAACGCAAAAACTCAAACCGACGCTTACGGCAATACGAAAATTTCTCTTGCTTTTGAAAAGGCGCGTCAAGAAGTTTTCCTTTTTTCGCGTAACTTCCGTACAAACGAAATCCCCCGCAAGTTCCTTTTCGGCGCTTTCAAGAACACGCCTGTTAGGCGAAGGAGATTCCTCTATATATTTTTCAAAAAGATTTTCAAGAGATTTATCTTTTTTTTCGGCGTTCATTTTTTCACCTCTAATATTAAAACAACTTGCGTTAAGATTTTGTCCACGGATTTTCGAGATTTTTTTTCATCTTTTTTTCTGCCTCTGCGATTTTCTTTGCTACGTAAGATTTAGACTTACCGATTTCCCTACCGATTTCGCGAACGTTCATATCGAGAAAATATTTTCTGTACACGAGAGCGCGTTCTTCCGCCGAAAGCAAAGAAAGCAATTTTTCCGCAAGCAATGCGTTTTCCGTCTTTTCAGAAAAAGACTCTCCCGATAAAAATTCGAATTCGTCCAGAGAAACGGCGCCTTTTAATTTATCGCTCTTTAAATGATTTATCGCGGTATTCCTGACGATCATCAATATCCACGCGCAACCGTTCGTACCGCTTTTATAGCTCGAAATGTTTTTTACGATTTTTAAAAAACTTTCCTGGACGACGTCTTCCGCAAAATGAAAGTCCTTCACTATACTGCGAGCGACAAACAGCATGCGCTTTCCCAAAATTTCATATAATTTTTCCACGCCGGAAACATTCCCGTGTTTTACTTCAAGTAAGGCGTGTTCAATTTTCTCATACATACCGTTATCCATAAATTTTCGCTCCCCCCATTTAAATCCCTGAAAAAAATCATCGATAAAGTATTTTTTATCAAAAATTTGCAAAAAAAGAAATTTACAATACGTTGTTTGCGACAAAAAACGTCAATTTTCGCATGACAATTCGATTATACTATATGCACACGGAAAAGGCAAACATTTCCACATACAGACTGCAAATACGAAGTTAATTATTTAAAATAAAAAATCGGAACTGCAATTTACAGTCCCGATTTTATAAGTTATCGATTATGACATCATAATTTCGGAAATCACTTCCAAAACC
>CASETU010000136.1 GCA_949290895.1 uncultured Bacillota bacterium | reverse complement strand
TAAATGTTTGGGTTGGAAAACTCCTTTTGAAGTTTTTTACAATAAAGTGTTGCATTTAGTTTGACATTTCAAGTTGCAAAAAAGCGCGGTGTAAAGTGTGATTTATGTAGGAATAGTTAAGCTTAATCATAAATTATAATGTAACTAAAACTTTGTCGAAAAAAAATTTTCAAAAAAATAAAAAAAATTTTTGAAATTTGCGGGACAAAACCGCTTTTCATTTCGTTGTTATGATGAAGTAAAAAAAGAGGGGAAAAGAAATGATGTTGTATTGCGGTTTTTTGATTTTGATTCTCTTATTGATTATAGCAAGCGAAAAGAGAAAGGAACGCCGTTATCGTGCGCAGCAGGAGTCTCGTGCAAATATTAATTGCGATGCTGCGCGGGCGGACAAAATTTTGCGGGGGAAAAAGCGGGAAAACCGCGCCTTGACGATTTGCATTTCTATATTGTTTATTTTGGTGCTGATACCGATAATTTCCATTTATTGTTGCATAAACGTAAAGTCGTGTTCCTGCAATTCGTACTGGCAAAGCGAGTTCGTTTACGGCGATTTCGTGTGTCAGGAATACGGCGACGAAATTCTGATAGCCGGATTGAGCGATGCGGGCAAGGCGAAAAAAACGATCGTTCTTCCCGAGAGAATAAGGGGGAGGAAGGTGTTTGCCGTAGATGATCGCGCAGGCCAAAAGCGCGCGCAACTTTTTGCAAGCGAAAATCTTCAAACGTTGTATTATTCCAACCTCGCTTTTCGCGAAAGTTTCGATTATTTTCCCAACCTGAAGAGGATATTCGCGGCGAATCCGAACTGCGTGTTCGGCAAGGTCTCTTCCGAGGTAGACGTCTACGTTTGCGAAGACTTTTTTCAATATTACCGCAATATGGAGTTTGAAGATTTCGGTTCGTTGAAACGTGCGAACGTGTTGTATTCCATGAACGTCAGCGGCGGCGCGGACGATGTTCTGTGGGTGAGCGAGGAAAAGTACGGCGGGCTTATCGCGAACTTTATCCCCGACAATCCTTATCTTGAAGGATATAATTTCGGGGGCTGGTTTAAGGACAGCCGTTGCACAGAGCCGTGGGATTTTGCAAAAGACCGAGTGCCTGTTTCCGCGTTTGCCGAGGACGGCGTTTCGCCTTATCATCAGCTCGTTTTGTATGCGAAATGGAACCGGTATTGAGCGGTAAATCGCGATATTTCGAAAAATGAGGAGAAGCGCAAGCGTAAAAAATTTTCCGCTTGCGCTTCTCTGCGCTGTAAACACTTGCTTTTCCGCCGCAAATGGGGTAAAATAATGCGTGGAATAAAATTTCGGAGAAAGAAATATGAATAAACCTAATATGATCATCATTATGGACGGTTACGGCATCAGCGCCGAAAAGAAGGGCAACGCCATCGAAATGGAGGGCAGCCCCAACGTCAAGTCGCTCATGAAAGAATACCCTTCTACGCTTTTGGGCGCCAGCGGGCTTTCCGTGGGACTTCCCGACGGTCAGATGGGCAACAGTGAAGTCGGACACCTCAACATGGGTGCGGGCAGGATCGTCTATCAGGAACTGACGCGGATCACCAAAGACATCGAGGACGGCGAATTTTTCAAAAACGCCGAACTCAATTACGCGATGGACAGCGCGAAGAAAAACGGCAAAAATCTGCACCTTTACGGATTACTTTCCACGGGCGGAGTGCATTCGCACATTACGCACCTTTACGCGCTTTTGGAAATGGCGAAACAAAAAGGTCTTGAAAAAGTATTCGTGCACTGCTTTTTGGACGGCAGGGACGTTTCCCCGACGTCTGGCGCAGGTTTCGTAAGGGATTTACAGGCGGAAATGAAGAAGATCGGCGTCGGCAAAGTGGCGTCCGTGGGCGGCAGATATTACGTGATGGACCGCGACAACCGCTGGGACAGAGTGGAAAAAGCTTACGATATGTTCACGCTGGGCAACGGCGAAAAAGCGGAAGACCCCGCCGAATACATCGAAAATTCCTATAAAAACGGCGTAACGGACGAATTTATGCTCCCCGCGAACGTCGTGGAAAACGGCAAACCCGTCGCGCTCATCGAAAAGGGCGATTCCATTATTTTCTTCAACTTCCGTCCCGACAGGGCGCGCCAAATTACCCGCGCCATGACGGAAAAGGACTTTAACGGTTTTGAAAGAAAAACGGGATTTCTCGACCCCGTTTATGTGTGCTTTACGCAATATGACGCGTCTTTTCAAAACGTGCGCATCGCCTTCAAGCCGCAGTCGCTGGACAATACCCTCGGCGAATACATCGCGAAACTCGGCATGCGCCAGCTCAGGATTGCCGAAACGGAAAAATACGCGCACGTGACCTTCTTCTTCAACGGCGGCGTAGAAGCGCCCAACAAGAACGAGGATCGCGACCTCATTCCTTCGCCGAAAGTGGCGACTTACGATCTGCAGCCCGAAATGAGCGCTTACCTCGTCACCGAAAAGGTGCTTGAGGAAATTGATAAAGACGTTTACGACGTCATCATTCTCAATTTTGCCAACTGCGACATGGTCGGACACACGGGCGTGATCCCCGCGGCGGTCAAGGCGGTGGAGACGGTGGATACCTGCGTAAAGAAAATCGTCGATAAGGTGCTCGAGAAGGGCGGTTCGGCGCTTGTGACCGCCGACCACGGCAACGCCGATAAAATGCTGGAAGAGGACGGTTCGCCCTTTACCGCGCATTCCACCAACAAGGTGCCGTTTATCGTGGTAAGCGAAAGCGTGAAGGGAAAGAAATTGAAAGACGGCGGCGTCCTGGCGGACATTGCGCCGACACTTTTGGACGTGATGAATGTGCCCGCTCCCGCGGAAATGACGGGAAAGAGCCTGCTGATTCGCTAAAAAGGCGGAATTTAGGAAAAATATTTGCTTAAATTGCTTGAAAAATAAGCGCGGTTATGCTAAAATAAAATAAGTCGCAGTGTCAAAACGCCGCGGCTTGAATAAAATTATAAGAATTCGGAGAAAAATATGAACGGACGAATGTTAAATATGTTGCTTGCCGGCGATAACATCGGCGGTATTTTCGGAGCTTTTCCGATCATCAAAACCATCATGTTGATCATCATGATTTTATGCGCGCTTTTTATCATTTGCGTTGTATTGTTTCAGCCGAGCAACTCTTCGGGCGTGAGCGCACTTGGCGGCACGACGGAGACTTTTTTGAGCAAGAACAAAAGCAAGACCAACGAGAGTAAACTGCGGAAAATGACGGTCGTCAGCGCCATCATCTTTTGCGTTCTCGCGGTGGCGTTCTGTATTTTGCAGTTGTTCTGATCTGCTTGAATTTACGGCTGTTTCCCGATGCGGAAACAGCCTTTTTTTATAACGGAGAAGCATGAAGAATAAAAGGAGAACTTCCGCGCCGCGCAGAAGGCGCAGTGCGGCAAAACCGAATAAAAAAAGAAATTTCCTCGATGATAAAAGCGTTCTTGTGAAAGAGAACGGCAATATCTCGTCTGAGCATTTCCCGCAAAAAGGCGGCGCAGCGGCGGAAAGCGGATTGCACGGTTCGGAGCGAAAAAAGCAAACGGTAAAGACAAAAGCAGGCGCAACGACCGAAAGCGGCGCGCGCAAAAAGCGCGCGCCGCGGAACGCAAAACCCGCCCGCGCGTACGAGCTGAAATTGCCCGCCGTTAAGAAAGGCAAAGCGGCGCGGGAAGAAGTCTTTGTCGAGGGGAAATTGCAAGGCAGCGAGAGAGGCTATGCGTTTTTATTGAACGAGGACGGCGATTACTATATCGCCGCAGCGGACCTTCGCGGCGCATTGCACGGCGACACCGTGCTCGCGCGGGAAGTCCGTTCGCGCGGTCATTCCCGTCAGGCGGAGGTCGTCAAAATCCTCGCCCGCGGATATACGGAACTTTCGGGTACATTCGTCAACAACCGTTACGGCGGGTTCGTCACGCCGGACGAGCGCAGGTATTTTGCCGATATTTTCATTCCGCACGGCGCAAACCGAGGTGCGGAAAGCGGCGACAAAGTAGCGGTGAAGATCACGTCTTTCCCGAACCGCGGCAACCCGCAGGGCGAGATCGCGGAAGTATTCGGCAGGCAGTTTGAAAAGGCGGCGGAGCTTAAGAGCATAGAACATTCCTTCGGTATCGCGGGGGACTTTCCCAAAGCCGTCAAGACGGCGGCGAAGAGGGCCGCCTCGGAAGACGTTGCGTCGCAAAAACGCGGCAGAAAAGACTTTACCGACGAGCTTATCATCACCATCGACGGGGAGGACGCGCGCGATTTCGACGACGCGATTTCTTTGCAAAAGGACGACCGAATGTATAAGCTCGGGGTACACATCGCCGACGTTTCGCATTACGTAAAGGAGGGCGGCGTTGTCGATAAAGAGGCGTTTTCCCGCGCGACGAGCGTGTATTTTCCCGAAAAGGTCGTGCCCATGTTGCCCGAAAGTCTGTCGAACGGGGCGTGTTCTTTAGTCGAGGGCGAAGAGCGGCTCACCCTTTCCTGTGTGATGGACGTGAACGAAAAGGGCGACGTCGTTTCCTATGAGATTGCGGAAAGCGTCATAAAGAGTGCCGCCCGCATGACTTATACGAACGTACAGAAAATTTTGGACGGCGACGAAACGCTTTGCAAAAAATACGCCTTCTTAGTACCTCTTTTGAAAAACATGGAGGAACTTTTTCAAATTTTCGCCAAAAAGCGTGCGGAGCGCGGGAGCGTGGACTTTGAACTTCCCGAAGCGCAGATTGCCGTGGAAAACGATGAAATCATCGTGGAAAAGCGGGAACGCGACACGGCGCACCGTTTGATAGAAGAGTTCATGATCCTCGCCAACGAAACGGTTGCGAAACACCTGTTCGATGCGAAAGCGCCCTGTGTGTATCGCGTTCACGAAAGACCGGAGGCGGGCAAGCTGGCGGCGTTTTACGACTTTCTGGAGGGGCTCGGCGCGACTCCCGAAAGAAAGGAGAGCGTGTCGGGCGGGGATTTTTCCGAAATTTTAAAGAAATTAAAGGACAAGCCGTTTTATCCCGTCGTCAATACCGTCATGCTGCGCACCATGCAGAAAGCGAAATATGCGCCGACGGACATCGGGCATTTCGGTTTGGCGAGCGAACATTATTGCCATTTCACTTCGCCGATACGCCGTTATCCAGATCTCGAAGTGCACAGAATTTTGCGCGCGTGCCTGCAAAAGGGCGTTTCCGCGGCGAAAAAGGAGTTTTCCGACAAGGTGGCGGGCGTTGCGGCGCAGTCTTCCGCAAAGGAAATTTCCGCGCAGGAGGCGGAGCGCGCGGTGGACGATTATTATAAAGTGTCGTACCTGGCGCGCCACGTTGGAGAAATATTCGACGGCGTTATCTCCGGCGTGACCAACTTCGGGCTGTTCGTCGAGCTGGAAAATACGGCGGAAGGTTTGGTGCGTATCGAGACCTTGAAAGGCGGCTGGTACGATTTCGACGAAAAAAATTACGTTCTTAAAAATAAAAGGACGTCTTACCGTCTGGGACAGAGCGTGAAAATACGCGTGGACGGCGTGAATTTAATGAACAGAAAGGCGGAATTTTCCCTCGTAAACGATTGCGCGGAGGAGGAAAATCAAGTATAATGGTTTTATGAACGTCAAGACAATCGCAGTAAATAAAATCGCCTCGCACGATTATTTTATCGACGAGACCTACGAGTGCGGCGTCGTGCTCGAGGGCGCGGAAGTGAAATCCGTGCGCGGAGGAAAAGTCAATTTAAAAGACAGTTTTTGCCTGATTTCAAACGGTGAAGTGTTCATGAAAAACGCGCACATTTCCGTTTTCGACGGCGCGGGCAAGTTCAATTCCCGCGAGGAAAAGCGCGACAGAAAACTGCTTTTGAAAAGGGCGGAAATATCGCGTATCGCGGGCAAAGTCAATCAAAAGGGTTATGCGCTCGTTCCTTTGAAAATGTATTTCAAGGACGCGCTGGTCAAGGTGGAAATCGGGCTTTGCCGCGGCAAACACACGTACGATAAAAAACAGACTTTGAAAGAAAAAGACCTTTCGCGCAAAGCGGACAGGGAAATCAAGGAATTCAGATAAGGAGTACATTATGAAAAGAGACACGATATGCGTACAGGGCGGCTATCAGCCGAAAAACGGCGAACCGAGACAGGTTCCCATCATACAGAGCACTACCTTCAAATACGATACCAGTGAAGATATGGGCAAGCTTTTCGACCTCGAGGCGAGCGGTTATTTTTATACCCGTCTGCAAAACCCCACCAACGACTACGTGGCGGCGAAGATATGTCAGCTGGAAGGCGGCACGGCGGCGATGCTCACTTCTTCGGGACAGGCGGCGAATTTCTTCAGCGTTTTCAACATCGCGAACAGCGGAGACCACGTCGTCGCCAGCGCGGAAATTTACGGCGGCACGTATAACCTTTTTGCCGTCACGATGAAGAAAATGGGCATCGATTTCACCTTCGTGTCCGCGGACGCAACGCGGGAAGAACTCGACAAGGCGTTCCGCCCCAACACCAAAGCGGTGTTCGGGGAAACGCTCGCAAACCCCGCGCTTTCCGTGCTGGATATCGAACGCTTTGCCGAGGCGGCGCATGCGCACGGTGTGCCCCTCATCGTGGATAACACCTTCGCTACGCCCGTGAATTGCCGTCCTTTCGAATGGGGCGCGGACATCGTGACGCATTCCACTACCAAATATCTTGACGGGCACGGCGCGGCGGTGGGCGGTTGCATCGTGGACAGCGGCAAATTCGACTGGAAAAAATACGCCGATAAATTCCCCGGACTCTGCACGCCGGACGACAGCTATCACGGAATCACGTATGTGGAAAAATTCGGGCTCGAGGGCGCGTTCATCACCAAGGCGACGGCGCAGCTCATGCGTGATTTCGGTTCCATTCAGTCGCCGCAGAACGCGTTTTTGCTCAATCTCGGTCTGGAAAGCCTGCACGTCAGAATGAAAAAACATTGCGAAAACGGACAGAAAGTCGCGGAATTTTTAAGTAAACACCCCAAAGTGTCCTGGGTGCGCTACTGCGGACTTGAGGGCGATAAATATTATGCCCTTGCGCAAAAATATCTTCCGAACGGAAGCTGCGGCGTCGTCAGTTTCGGCGTGAAAGGCGGGCGTAAGGCTGCGGAAACCTTCATGAAGAATCTGAAGATCTCCGCCATCGCCACCCACGTTGCCGACGCGCGCACCTGCTGTCTGCACCCCGCCAGCGCTACGCATCGCCAGATGTCGGACGAAGAACTCGTCGCGGCGGGCATTACGCCCGACCTTGTGCGTTTTTCCTGCGGTCTGGAAGACGCGGAAGACCTTATCGAAGATATCGATAACGCGCTGAAAGCGGTAAAATAAAGGGGACGTATGCCGATTGTTATTCCGAGAGATATTCCCGCATTTAAAACTCTTGCGGGGGAAAATATCTTCGTAATGTCCAAAAAACGCGCGGCGAGCCAGGATATCCGTCCCATAGAAATCGCCATCGTCAACCTGATGCCGACAAAAATCGTTACGGAAACGCAGCTCATGCGGCTTTTGTCAAATTCGCCGCTGCAAATCAACGTCACCCTCGTCAGCACGGAGACCTATACGGGGAAAAATACCCCGCTCGAACATCTCAAACGCTTTTACAAGCCTTTCGGGGAAATCAGAAACCGCAAGTTCGACGGCATGATCGTCACGGGTGCGCCCGTGGAGACCATCGACTTTGAGGAAGTCAAGTACTGGCCCGAACTCGAAGAGATCTTCGAGTTTGCGAAGAACAACGTCACCAGCACGATCTTCATCTGCTGGGGCGCGCAGGCGGCGCTGTATCATTTTTACGGAATACGCAAACGTCTGCTCGACAAAAAGCTCTTCGGCGTATTTGCGCATAAAAAGCTGGTGGAATACGAGCAGCTCCTAAAAGGGCTCGACGATGTGTTTTATATGCCCCATTCGAGGCATACCACCATCGACGAGGACGCCGTCAATGGCGTGAAAGGTCTGGAACTTTTGGCGTCTTCCGATAAGGCGGGCGCGGCGATATTAAAGTCCCAGGATAACCGCTTTTTCTTCATCACGGGACATGCGGAATACGACCGCGAAACGCTTTTATACGAATACGAGCGGGACGTCGCAAAAGGCATGGATATCGAAAAGCCGGAAAATTATTTCGATGAAGACGGAAAAGTCAAAATGCTTTGGTCGAGCACGGCAAATCTTTTATACGTCAACTGGCTGAATTATTACGTCTACCAGATCACGCCGTACGACATCGAAATGGTGAAATAAAAGGTCAATATTTTTTCTTAAAACGCCGTGTTAAATCGATTTGAATATTCGATCGATTAGCATCGCGTTTTTTGTTTCTGCCGTTTTTTTGCACAAAAAACGGCAGAATACAAGCTGCGCGGCTGTGCCGCGCGCGGGCGAATTTCGGCGTTAAAAAGGCGATTTGATTTCTATAAAAAGCCGAAACTTTTTTTGCGATTATATAAACAGGTAGATAAATAAAGATGTTTGCAGACGTTTACGAACGAATAAAGAGAAAAAACAAAATACTGTTCAGCACGGACAGCGCTTGTATCGCGCCGCTTTTAACATATCTTGCGCCGCTGTCGCGCAGGATCGCCGTGATGTTTGCCCTCGACTGTGCCGAAAAGCCCTCGCAAAAACTTCGTATGCTGACGGGTGAGCCGCTTGCAGAGCAAACGATAGAAGTTTGTCGTGCCTGGGCGGCAGGCGATGTGAAGATGAACGCCGCGCGCCGCGCCATTCTCGCTTTGCACGCGCGCGCAAAAAACGCTTGGCGCGGCGGAGGGCGCACTTTGTCATGCCGTAGCGCAGGCGTGTTCGACTGTTCATGTGAAAGAACATGCGCGCGGACTTATATTTTACGAGCTGACGGTTATCGTGCGGGAATGTCAAAGCGCAGGCGAACCTTTTGAAGAAAAGGTCTTTGCCCGTATCGAAGAATATTTAGCGGCTTTGGATAAGTGGAGCAAAGCCGATTTAACCGCTTACCGCTGGGCGGCGTTTCTGAAAGCATAATTTTACGCCGCCGCGTTCTATTCGGCGTTTTTTATGAATGTATGTCGAAGGTATCAGAAATCGTGCAGGCGCGTCGGTCGCTTTTTGAAAGTCGTCGGGGGGCGAATTTTCAATAGCCGATTTATTTTACCGCTTGCGGGTAAAATTCAAAATGTGTTGACAAATATAAATTTATTGCGTATAATATATTACACGTTTGAAAAAACGGAATGCGGGCCGCTAGAAGATTCGATTGGGAGCGGAAGCCGCCGTAAGCATACCGCAGGCTCGGCTGCGTAAAAACGGAAACTTAAATTTAAATGCAGATTCTAACGAATTAGCATACGCTGCTTAATTAAGCGTTGTTCGCCGTCGGTTACCTATCGGCCGGCGTCGGGCAAGAAATTCAGAATAGGGAACGGAGCGTTTGTTCTTGCCGTGGCAGATGTTTCGTATTCAGCGGCATATTCCCCGATCGGTTTGTTTGCCGAAAGGTCGGGGCGGAGAATAAAGACAAAATAAGTATGTAGAAAACGGGGCGGAAACTTTCAAGACACGAGGGCGGTACTCGTGCGGTCCACCAAATTTATAAAAAAGCCGCGGCGAATTTCATTCGCCGCGGCTTTTTTTCAGCCTCTTAAAACGCGTTTATACAAAATATTATAATAGACGATAGTCTATTATCTTAAAATTTTGTCGTAAAAAGTCGTGTTTAATCGACATATAATAAAAAAAGTCGAATAATTTACGAAAGACGAATATATTATGATGTTTGCTCAAGTGTGCAAATCAAAGAGATTTGGCGCGCCCTTGCGCAAAAAATCGTAAAAAAAGCCGAATACGATTCATTGTCTGTTTATTTTTTTTAATTTTTACTTTTTAGTCTTGACAAGCGGTTCGGTTTATCATATACTATATATATAAACAAACCGCGCATTGCGGCAAAATAATTCTAAGCGGAGAAAAGGAGAAGCTTAACATATACTGCTTTCAAAAGCGGTAGGTTTTGCTTTTCCGTTTTTTATTTTAAACGAGGTAAGGGTTAATGGAATTTTGGCAGGAAGAACTGATTTATCTTTTGCGAATATTGCTTTCCGTTCTGCTCGGGTTTTTTATCGGGTTCGAGCGAAAACTGCGCTTTAAGGAAGCGGGAATCCGCACGCACACCATTGTCTGTGCGGGCGCGGCGCTGATGATGGTCGTTTCCAAATACGGTTTTGGCGACGTTGCCGATTTTGACGCTTCGCGCGTCGCCGCGCAAATCGTTTCGGGCATCGGTTTTATCGGTGCGGGTATGATCATTTACCGCAAGACGTTGATTCGCGGGCTGACCACTGCCGCGGGTGTATGGGCTACGGCGGGTGTCGGTATGGCCGCAGGGTGCGGGCTTTATATCGTCGCGGTGGGCTCCACGGCTCTTTTGATCGTCGTGCAATGCGTTATGCACCTTAATTGCAAATTGTTCAAGACTAAAAGATATTTGCAACTGCGCGTAAAGTTTGAAGAAACTTCCGATGAAGGCGAATCGGTCAAGCGTTTTTTCGCGGTGGAGCGGTTTGCCCGCATTTCCGCCGTTCGCGAGGGCGGCAAACTTTATTACGATGCCGTCATCAATACGGATAAGGAATTTTCCGTGGAATACATAGCGCAGGTTCTCAAGGAAAATGATTTTATTCTTTCCGTGGAACGTTGCGACGAAGATTAAGTCTTTCGATGTAAGGCATTTGCATAATTTAACTTAATAAATTTATTTTTATTCGATAAATCGATAATATTAAAGAACGGGAGATAAAGTATGTACGACATTGCGATTATCGGCGGGGGCTGTATCGGCGCTCTGACGGCGCGCGAACTTGCACGTTACCGCTTGAAAACAGTCGTTTTGGAAGCCGCTGCTGACGTTTCGGCGGGGGCGAGTAGGGCAAACAGCGGCATCGTGCACGCGGGGTTCGACGCAGCGGAAGGCAGCTTAAAGGCGAAATTCAACGTGCTCGGAAACGCGATGATGGAAAGCGTTTGTGAGGAGCTGGGCGTGGAGTATAAAAACAACGCTTCTTTGGTTCTGGCTTTTGACGAAGAGCAGAAAAACACACTTTTCGAGCTCATGGAACGCGGCAGAAAAAACGGCGTTACGGGGCTTGAAATCCTTTCCAAAGAGGAAGTCTTGCGGCGAGAGGAAAACCTTTCGCACGATGTAGCCGCGGCGCTTTTTGCGCCGACGGGAGGCATTGTTTGTCCGTTCACGCTGACCATTGCGGCGATGGGCAACGCCATGGATAACGGGGCGGAGCTTTTGACGGATTTCAATGTCGTAGCGGCGGAAAATGCCTCCGACTGCGTGCGCCTTGTCGCAACCGACGGGCGCAGCGTAAAGGCGAAATACGTCGTCAACTGCGCGGGCGCGGGTGCGGAAAAGGTAGCAAAGCTTTTCGGCGAGGCGAATTTTTCCGTGCACGCGAGAAAGGGAGAATACATTCTGCTCGATTCCTCCACGGCGGGATATGTAAAGAGCACGATATTCACCGTTCCCACGAAGGCGGGGAAAGGCGTGCTCGTAACGCCTACCACCGACGGCAACACCCTTATCGGTCCGACTTCCGTGGAAGAGGATACTTTCGATAACTCCATTCGCCGCGAAGGGTTCGACGATATTTTGAGCAAGGCGAAAAAAATGTGCGAGCGCTTGCCGCTCGGCGAGACCATCACGTCCTTCGCTGGTGTGCGGGCATATTGCGACCGTCACGACTTTGTGCTGGAAGAGGGCGGAGAGCGGCTGTTCAACGCCGCGGGCATAGAATCGCCGGGGCTGACTTCTTCGCCCGCGATCGGCAAATTCATTGCGGAAAAAATCGCCGAAAAATTCCGGGCGGAAAGAAATCCCGATTTTAATCCGCGTTGCAAGAGCTATGCGTTTTTCAAAAAATTGTCCGTCGAGGAAAAGAATAAAATCATTGCAAAAGACCCCGATTTCGGGCAGATCGTCTGCCGCTGCGAAAGCGTGACGCTTGGCGAGATCAAGGAAGCGCTCACACGCAACCCGCGGGCGAGGACCATAGACGGCATCAAACTTCGCACGCGCGCGGGCATGGGTCGGTGCCAAAGCGGTTTTTGCCAGCCCGCACAGCTGGAACTTTTGATGAAAGAATATTCCCTTCGTTATGACGAAGTTACGAAAAACGGTAAAGAATCCTATATTTTGGTCGGCGGTGAAATATGAAAAGAGATTTGGTAATCATCGGAGGAGGTCCTGCGGGGCTTGCCGCGGCGGTGGCGGCGTATGACGCGGGGTGCAAGGACGTCGTCGTCGTGGAACGCGAAAGCGCGGTCGGCGGCGTGTTGAAACAGTGTATCCACAACGGTTTCGGACTTACGCGTTTTAAGGAAAATCTGACGGGGCCCGAATATGCGCACAAATTCACCGACGAGGTCGAAAAACGGAACATCGAAACGCTGACGGATACCTTTGTCATCTCTTTGGACGATAAAAAGAGGGTGACGTGTATGAATAAAAGCGGCATTTTCACCATCGAGGCGAAAGCCGTTATCCTCGCCATGGGGTGCAGGGAGCGGAGCAAAGGCGCCCTCAATATCGCGGGAACGCGCCCCGCGGGACTGTTCAGCGCGGGGACGGCACAAAAGTACGTCAACCTGAAAGGCTGGCTCCCCGGCAAGCTGGTGGTCATTCTGGGTTCGGGGGACATCGGGCTCATTATGGCGCGCCGCATGACTCTCGAAGGGGCGAAAGTGCTGTGCGTGAGCGAGATCATGCCTTATTCCAGCGGGCTCAAGCGCAACATCGCGCAGTGCCTTAACGATTTTAATATTCCGCTGTATCTCGAACATACCGTGGTGGAAATCGAGGGCAAGGAGCGCGTCACGGGTGTAACTTTGGCAAAGGTGGACGAAAATAAACGTCCGATAGCGGGTACGGAAAAGCATTTCGATTGCGATACCGTGCTGTTCTCGGTGGGACTCATTCCCGAAAACGAACTGACCAAACGCGCGGGCATCGGGCTGGACAGCCGCACGAAAGGCGCGTTTGTCGATGGCGACAGGGAAACGCAGATTCCCGGAATATTTGCCTGCGGCAACGTTCTGCACGTGCACGATTTAGTGGATTTCGTGTCGGAAGAGGCAGAAATGGCGGGCAGGAGCGCGGCACGTTACGTTCTGGAAGGAGAGCGGGAAAAGGACTACATTTTGACGGAGAACGGCGAAAACACGGGATACGTACTGCCGCAAAAGCTCGACCGCAACAAAAACGCGGCGCAAAAATTATACTTCAGGGTGCGTTCGGCGTTCCGCAATGCGGAAGTCGTCGTAGATACGGGCGCGGCGGTGAAAAAGTTCAATAAAATTGCCGTCGCTCCCGGCGAAATGGAGAGCGTGACGCTCGGCGCAGAAGAGATCGCCGCGGCGAAATACGTGAAGATTTCCGTAAACAGGAGGGCGTAAACATGGAACTTATCTGCATTCAATGCCCGCGCGGGTGCGCGATGAACGTGGAAAAAAAGGACGGGGAAGTTTTCGTTACGGGTAATTTTTGCCCCAAAGGGAAGGAATACGCCATTTCCGAAACCGTAGAGCCCCGCCGCGTTGTGACGAGCAGCGTGCGTGCGGAACACGGCCGCGTGTCCGTCAAGACTGATCGCGCCGTCAAAAAGACGGAAATTTTCGCCGTCATGGCGAAAATCAGGGCCGCAAAGGTCTTGAAAAACGTGCAAATCGGTGATATAATAATAGAAAACGTCGATAACGAGGGGGCGAACGTCGTCGCCACCGCGCCTTATCGCGTGTAACGGAGAAACTATGCTCGAACTCATCAATCCCGTCATCGCCGCCGTGCGTACGGACGAAGAATATTGCGCCGCCGTGAAAAGTCCGGTTTCGGCGATATTCATGCTGAAAGCCGATATTTTGACTTTGCCTAAGCTGCTGGCGCAAAAAGGGGATAAATACGTTTACGTCCATATCGATATCGCGGAGGGGCTCGGCAAGGACAAGCGCGCGCTGGAATATTTGAAAAAGTGCGGTGCGGACGGCATCATCAGCACCAAAAATCATCTGATTTCCGCGGCAAAGGAGCTGGGGCTCGGCACGGTGCAGCGTTTTTTCCTCATCGATTCCGCCTCGGTTACTACGGCGCTGGAGATCGTTGCGGTGACAAAACCCGATTATGCGGAACTCATGCCGGGCATCTTGCCGAAAGAGGTAAAGAGTTTTGTCGATAAAACGCATACGAAAATCATCGCGGGCGGGCTTATCGAAACGAAAAAAGACGTCATGAGCGCTTTGTCCGCAGGTGCGGACGGGGTATCCACGGGCAAAAAAGAGTTGTGGAATATCTGAGTTTTCTTTGCGCGCGTGCCTGCAAAAGGGCGTTTCCGCGGCGGCGAGCGAAAAAAAGAAAAGTTTTACGTTGCAATAATAAACGGATAAAAAGCATATTTAAAACAGGCGGCGCGGGGCATTGCCCCGCGCCGCTTTTGCGTTGTGTATTTTGCGTTTTTTGCAATTCGTTTTAGTCTTTTTCGCCGCGTGTATTTCAGGTATCTTGCGTGTTTTTTTCGGGTTCCGATGCGGAAAAAGAATGTGCAGGCTCGGTCGCCGCGGTTTGCGGTATTTTAAATTCAATGCTCCTCGAAAGCAGTTTGCGGTAGGTCATGTCCGTCAGCCACGCGCCCAAAGGCGCGGTGAGCAAAATCGCAAGAACTGCTGCGGTGAGTATCGTTTCGCCGCAGGAAAGCCCCATTGCGAGCGGCAAAGCGCCGATTGCGGCTTGTACCGTCGCTTTCGGGGTATAGGCTATCATGCAAAAAAGACGTTCTTTGCCGTTCAGTTTCGATTTTATGACGCAAAGGTATACGCCGAGCATGCGGACAAGCAGGGCGAGCACGATGACGCCGAGGATCGGCAGGCAGTTTTGCAGGCGCGTAGCGGATGTTGACTTCCGCGCCGACGAGTACGAACAGCAAGATTTCCGCAAATATCCAAAGTTTGGAAAATTTTTGCGAAAGCCGCGTCGCGCAGACTTTATGTCCTGCAAATAAAGCCGCGCCGAAGGAGATGACGGCAAGCAGGGAAGAAAAGGGGACATAAGGTTTAATAGCGTTTTCCAAAGCGACGAACAAAAACGAAAGGCATAAGATGACGATGAGCTTGATGCTGTCGCGGATATGAACTTTTTTTACGAAAACGGTAAATAGCAAGCCTGCCGCAATTCCCGTCCCGATTCCGAGCAGGATCGATACGGGCACCTGCCATAAAATCGCGGGGGAAAACGTTCCGCCCGAAGACGTCAAAAGGAAGTAAAGAGCACGATGACGAAAACGTCGTCCGCGGAAGCGCCTGTCATAAGCATATCGGGAACGCCTTTATCGGCGCCGTAACCCAGGTCTTTCAAAAGAAGCATGCGCGGCACGATGACGGCGGGGGAAACCGCCGCCATCACGCAGCCCAGAAGTGCGCTGTCGTGAATGTTCAATCCGAGCAAAAGCGGCGCAATGCAGATATATGCCGCTATTTCCGCACAAGCGGGAACAAAACACAGCAAAACCGCGGATACGCCGTTCTTTTTTAAGTTGTTCAAATCGAGCGACAACCCCGCCCGCATTAAAATGACGACGAGGGCGAATTGCCTTAAATCGGGTGATATTTGCGTCAGCGAGGGGGAAATCAAATTCAGCACGTACGGCCCGCAAACGATGCCCGTAAGTAACATGCCCACGAGCGTCGGGAGTTTGATTTTTTTGCAAAGCGCGCCCGTTATAAGGGCGGCAAGGCACAAAATCGCAACAGAAGTCAGAAAGTCCATAAAATTCTCCTTTGCGGGGCAAACAAAAAAGCCGATGCTCCCGCGATGTGCGCAGAAGTCATCAGCTTTGTCAAGCGGTTCAAGAGTTTGCCTCTCAGGGAGAACTTCATTCCCTTTTATTTCGTTAACTGAAAAGCGCGGCAAGATTCCGTAAAGTTTGCAACGCTATTTCAAGTCTTTCAAACGCGGAATTCTTTCCTTGTTTTCGTCCTTCGTTTTGTCCGCCGCAATGAGCAGTAAAAAGAGCGGCATCACGTAATAGGGTGCAGGCATCAGGCAGTCGATCATACCGTAAAGCTCGGTCGCCACCATCATGATCATCGCAAAATACGAAAAATAATCGCGCTTTGCAAAAGTCTTGTATTTATAAAGCGAATGGATCATCAACCCCGTGAAACCGGCGATGCCGAGGCTGGAAAGCGCTTGCAAAATCGTGTTGTGGCTCATCCAGAAATAGGAGATGGCGGCCTGCTGAATTTCGTCGTGGTGCATAAGCCCCAGCCCGAAAATCGGGTTTTCCAAGAAAAATTCAATGCTTTGTTTCCATACTTTGCCTCTGCCGAGATTGAACCCGCTTGCCGCGAAAACGGAAAAGAAATCCTGTACGAATTCCGCATTCAGCAATGCGACGACGGCGCCGACGGCAACGAGTACGGCAAATGCGCCCAAAAAACTCAAAGCAACGTTATGCCGCGTTTTTTTATCGGAAACGACGAGCGTCGCAATAAGGCAGACCAGCAAAAACGGCGACATCGCCAAAAACGCCGCACGCGAAGCGGTCAGGTGAGCCGCGGCATATTGCAACATCGCCGCAAGCATGAATAAAAACGCGTATTTTTTATATTTTGCTGCAAAGTAAAAGCACGATGGTATCGTGAAGAGAACGACCGTTATAATGCCGTTATATACGCCCCAGTTGGTGTGGAAGAGGTCTTTCATAAAGACTTCCTCCAAAAAGTTTTTCTGTGCGATGGCTGTAATGCAGCATTGAAGCCCCACGACCATTCCCAACGCGAACAACACTTTGAATGCGTATTCGGGTTTATCGAAATCGGAATTTGCCGCAATAAGCGTCAAAAACGCTATGGCTACGGTGACGATGATAAAAAGCGCTATTTGCTGTTCAAACAGTTTGTCGGCAATATAATTTGCGGAAAAAGAGCCCGCGAGGATATAGGCCGCGCCGTAAGGCAATACCGCTTTCAGGTTGGTCGTAAGGATAAATTTCGGTTTGTTTTCCGCTATGTAATAAATCAAAGACGCGGCAAAAATCGCGCAGCTGATGAAAAACGGGACGTTCAGATTGAATTTTCCGTCGATGAACGTGAGAGAAAAATAACTTAACGTCATCGGGACCAACAAGGGCTTTAAGTCTTTTTGCGTGAAAAAAATCAGTGCGCAGACCAGCAGTATCACCGATAAGGTGACGGCATTGCAGTCGAGGAAAGAAAACACCAGCACAAAAACCGAATATAAAACCAAAAAGCCTTCCGAATTCAAGAAGGCGTTCAATGCACTTTTAATGGCGTTTTTTGAAAATTGCATTTGGTTTTCCATACAACCCCGTTTGTTGCGCTTGTTATTTTTTTACAGTATAACATATATTTTCAGAAAAGTAAACGAAATTGAAAAATATTTAGTCTTTTCGCATAACCTCCTTACGATTAGGCATACTGTTATCGATGAAAAAAATTGCTCTTGTTTGCGCGATTTTCTGCGCGTTTTTAATTTCATCGTCGTTTTTTTATGCGGAAAAGGCTTTTGCAATGCCCTTTTACGGGCTGGAGCCCGAACCGCTCTTTTTGCGCGCGGAATTTTCCACCGATTATTCCAAGTCGACAAAGGAGCGCAAACACAATATCGCCCTCGCGGCAAAGGCGCTCGACAACGCCCTCATCGCGCCCGAAGAAGAATTTTCCTTTAACCGCCGCGTCGGACCGCGCAGTAAAGAGCGTGGGTATCGGGACGCGAAGATCATCGTCGGGGGCGAGTTTGTGGAAGGCGTGGGGGGAGGCGTCTGCCAGGTTTCCACAACTTTATATAATGCCGTGCTGCTTGCGGGGCTTGCCGTTACGGAATTTCATCCGCACAGCTTGCAGGTCAGTTACGTAAAGCCGAGTTTTGACGCCATGGTTAGTTATTTTAACGCCGATCTTCGCTTCGTCAACGATACGAAAAATCCCGTTTATCTGAAAACCGCTGCGGACGGAAACAGGTTGACGGTGCGCATTTACGGCGCCGCGCTCAAAAATAAAATCGTTCTGGAAAGTCGTATCGTAGGGACTATCGCACCCGCAGAAACGCTCATTGTGGACGAAAAGGGCGACTTTCCCGAACTCAAAAAAGGGGAGAGAAAAATCGTAAGCTACGGCAAGGCGGGCGTGAAAAGCGAGGGGTACGTATGCGTGTTTTCGCCCGAAAACCGCTTGATTTCAAAGAAGAAAATACGCAAGGATAAATATAACGCCATCGCCCGCGTGGTGGTGGAAGGAACTGCCGAAATCGATGAATTGCCGGATGAAGAAGTGACGGACGAAATCGGCGCGGAAACTTTTTTCAAAGCGTTAAACGATTATATTATGAATGCAACTTGTTTTTCGTCTGGTTTTGCCGGCGAGCGATTGAAAAAGCCTAAAGGCGTGAAATTTTGCGTGGCACCGACGCTTGAAGAAAAATTCGTTTTACCTTTTTTGCGGCGCGAAGCCATGGGGAACGGGTAAAATGGTGCGCGCATTGCGGTTCGGCGTGCTTGCCGCGCAGGTGATCCTGCTCGTCATCGCCGCCTTTTTTTTCAGTCGCTATCATTACGTTTCGATTTTTTTTCGAGGCGTTTCTATCGTTTTGTGCGTTATAGTTCTCGGTTCGGAAATGAACGACGCGTATAAGGCGCTTTATGTCTTTTTGCTCTGCATTTTTCCGCTGTTCGGTTCAATCGTTTACGCCGTTATGCGTTTGGGAAAAAGCCGTGCGGAAAGAAAACGGAGGAAAATTCTTCGAAACGAATCGAAAACGGGGAATTATCTCGCTTCCGAATTCGGTGCGGAAGCGCTGCCCGCGGAAGATATTTGTTATTTTTCCTGCGGAAAGGATTTTTTCGACGCGCTCATCGAAGACGTAAACAAAGCAAAGAAATTTATTCTTCTGCAGTTTTACATCGTAAAAGAAGGCTTGCTTTATAAAAAATTGTTTTCCGCATTGCAGTCGGCGGCGGATCGCGGCGTGCAAATTTTTTTGCTTTACGACGGATTCGGTTCCGTTCAATTTGAAAGAAAAATAAATGAATTTTGTGAAAAATGCGGCATAAAGTGCCGTTGTTTTAATAAAATCGGCTTATTTTTATGCGGAGGGGTGAATAACCGCAACCACAGCAAAAGCGCCGTCGTCGACGGCGTAAAAGGTTATGTCGGCGGCGTGAACGTCGGCGACGAATATGTGGGCGAAGATATGCGTTACGGCATGTGGAAGGACGGCGGCATTTCTTACGGCGGCAAGGCGGTCGACGCGCTTACGGAGGCTTTTTTCAAACTATATAATCTACATTGCCGCAAAAAAGAACACGCAAAGCGTTTTTTGATCGCATCTTCAAAAAGTGGGGAGGGCGTGGCGCTTCGTACGTTCGTTTCCGAACCGACAAGCGGTACGAGCCGACAGTCTGAAGTGTATAAAACGCTTATTTACAATGCAAAAAAAAGCGTAAGCGTATGTACACCCTATCTTATTCCCGATGATGGCGTGTTTTCCGCTTTGACGGCGGCCGCGGCGCGCGGGGTAAACGTGGCGGTGGTAATCCCTGCAATTCCCGACAAAAAGACCGTTTACGCCGTTACGCTTTCCGCGGCGCAAAGGTTGCAAAAACATGGTGTAAAAGTTTATATGTATAAAAGAGGGTTCTTGCATGCGAAATATACCGTCATCGACGGGAAATATTTTATCTGCGGTTCGGGCAATCTTGATTATAGAAGCATGTACCTGCATTACGAAACGGGGGTGTTTGTCAAAAGCGCGAAGATCGCGCGCACGGCGGAGCGGGATATGCTTTCGGATGTTGCGCGATACGGGGGAGAAGCGCGCGGTATCGGCGGCAAATTTTTGAAAGTTTTTGCGCCGATGATGTAGAGGGGAAAAGAAAGCATAAAAAAGCGATAAATTTTTTCTATATAAATTTGACATTTGGCAAAAAGTGTGATATGCTAATTGAGCATTGAAAAAAATGCTCATTTGGTTGTGGAGAAATACCCAAGAGGCCGAAGGGGCTCCCCTGCTAAGGGAGTAGTACGTTAATAGCGTAGCGAGGGTTCAAATCCCTCTTTCTCCGCCAAAAATTAAAACAGCACCTATTATGCGAAAAAATCGTGTATTAGGTGCTGTTTTTT
>CASETU010000135.1 GCA_949290895.1 uncultured Bacillota bacterium | reverse complement strand
GACGGTGCTCGGTTTCGGCATGGGCAACATGCGGGACGACAATTTGGAAAGCCTCGCCCGCAACGGAAACGGCAACTACGCTTACATCGACAATGAAAAAGAGGCGGAAAAGCTTTTCAATAAAGAGATAACGGGTACCCTTTACACGGTGGCGAAGGACGCGAAAGCGGGCGTGACCTTTACGGAAAACGTAGAGCAATACCGCATGATCGGATACGACACGAAACTCATTTCTGAAGACGACTTTAACAACCCCGATAAGGACTCGGGAGAGATCGGCTCCAACCTGACGGTGGTCGCACTTTACGAAATCGTTTTGAGCGAAACGGCGGAAGAAAACACACGGCTTGCCGACGTGGAAATCCGCTACAAAGACGTTTCGGAAAACGAAGAGAACAAATCCGTGAAAAATTTCGTCAACAACGACCCGAACCCCGACGCGCAGACGACCTTCATCTCCTGCGTGGCTGAATTTGCGCTGATTTTGAGGGAATCTCAATACAAAGGCACCGCGAATTTCGACGACGTTTTGACGCGGCTTTCCTCCGTTTACGCCTATACGTCCGCCGATTATTTCAAGACGGAGTTTTTCTCCCTCGTGCAAAAGGCGAAAGAAATTTACACGAAAATCGATTCTTTCGCATAAAACGATTTTTCCGCATTTCAAAAAAATATGAAAAAAAATATTACCGTTTTTCTTTTAAGTATTTTTTTATCCGCTTTTCCCGTCGCTCTTTACGGTTGTGCTTCGACGGAAAATCAAAGGGAAAACACTGTGATTTTCGGCATATTGCAACAATCCGAAAACGATGAAAATCTTATGTTTTATATTCCCGAAAAGGGCGTTTGCGAATTCCCAAAATTTCAAAACGAAAACGGCATACCCGTTTTAAAAGGGGGGTACGTATATGAAAAACCGCTGAAAAGCGGCGATCTGATCGGCATTCAGTTTTCGGAAAAAAACGTCGTCTTTTCCGAAACTTATCCCAAGAAAATCCTTACGATTGCAGAAGTAACGTATCATTATAAAGAAAACGTATCCCTTCGCCACGACGGAAAAAATTATTTATTAAGTTACGGCAGAGAAGACTATCAAAAAGAATGTTTCGGCAATCCGCCGCAAAATGCGGGTGAAAAACTCGAAATACGCACAGCCGATTTTCTCATGGGCAACGGTAAAGGCTCTTCTCGGTGGGGCATTGCAACGATTGAAAACATTTCGGACGACAGCGTAACTTTAAGGCTGGAACCGATAAACGGCTTCATTTCGGATTTTATCCATGCGTTTGCCATAGGAGCTACGGCGTTCACCCCGCTTTCCGTATCGTAAAAAAAGCGCTTGCGTTTCAACGCAAGCGCTTTTTCCTTTTTAAATATAAATGACTTCCTTTCCCTCGGATACGGCGTATTTTACGGTATTGTACGTGCCGCCCGAACTCTTTTTCAAATACGCCAGCACCACATCTGCATTATCCACCATATAGCGGTTGCGCTTCATCATGCACCCCGCCGTATATTCCTTGCTTATGACGACGCGTTCGTCGCAAAACGAACACATCAGCCGATAAATTTTTTTATCTTCTTCGCTCCATTTCGCGCATTGATCTTCAAAAGGCGCACAACCGACGAGTTTTATTTTATACTTGTTTTTCAACAAAAAAAGAATGCGGAAACAATATGTATCAAAACCCAGCGCCAGCCCGAGATAAAAGGTCCTGTACCCCTTTTTTATCAGCGAAACCAAAATATTTTCCAGCTTTTCGGCGTCGATGCCCGCCGACATATCCCTGTGCCCCGTTACCGCGACTGCCTTTTTTACAGCGGACATTTTCTCTCCTTTCCGTTTCCGCGCGGATATTTAGCGGGCGTTGAATTGACTTTTTTTACGAATATCATCTGTCTTTCCGCCTCGCCGAGCGTTTTTTTCACGATAAAATCGACTTTTCCGCCCAAAATTTCCAAAGCTTTTTTCGCTTCGGCAAGCTCCTCTTCCGCTTGCGCTTTAAAAGCGACAAACGTCCCGCCGACCTTCACGAACGGCAGACAATATTCCGCAAGCGTATTCATGCGCGCCACTCCCCTCGCAGTCACCACGTCGAATTTTTCCCTGAGCGCGCCCTTTGCGGCGTCCTCCGCCCGCGCGTTGACGACGGAAACATTCTTCAGTCCCAAAAGCGCCGCCGCCTTTTCCAAAAACGCGCACTTCTTTCCCGTGGACTCCAAAAGCATTATGTTCATATCTTCCCTTGCTATCGCCAAAGGAATTCCCGGCATGCCGCAGCCGCTGCCCACGTCGAGCAAAGTTTTTCCACATAACTTATCCACACAAAGCAGACTGTCGACAAAATGTTTTTCATATACCTCTCTTTTTTCCGTGACGGCAGTCAGATTGTATTTTTCGTTTTCTTCCGTCAAAAACACATAAAACCGATTAAAAAGGGCGAGTTTTTCTTCCGTTAAAGAAATTCCGTAACGCGTAAATATTTCTTTCATAGTAAAGATATTAACATATTTTTTGAAAAAACACAATTTATTGACGGGATATCGACTTGCTTTTCCATAAAGGTCGAAAAAACTTTCTTTTTTTATCCTTTCCTCGGAATAAAAAAATTTTTTTGACCTTTCCTTTTTGCAAAGACAAAAGTTATCCATGTATATCCACGCATAAAAAACGCTTGTCAACGGGCTTGTCCATATTTATTCCACCTAAAATCCAAAGTGTTTTGTTTGGGATTTTAAGCTTTTCCACAAATTTACACCGCCTAATAATAATTCTACTTTTTTAAATTTAAAAAATAAGATTTATCTTTTTTCAAAAGAAATTCGAGGGGAAAAACTCGTCGTAAATCATTGATTTTTTTTAATCTATCATATATAATAGAATAGAATTAAAACGGATACGGAGAACTTTATGAAAATCATCTGCGACGGTTTAGACCTTTCGGACGCGGTGCTCAAAGTAAGCAAGGCGCTCGGCGTAAAAAAGACCAATCCCGTGCTGGAAGGCATTTACCTGAAAGCCAAAGGCGACACATTGACTTTGGTTGCCACCGATACCGAACTGACCATCGAAAAGACCATCAGGGCGGAAGTTTTGATGGAAGGTGAAACCGTCGTTACGGGTAAATTTTTTGCGGAATTCGTAAAAAAGCTGGAAAACGAACAAGTGGAGCTTTCCGCCGCGGAAGAAAATCAGCTGAAAATCAAATATTCCGATTCCGAAAGCGAAATGCAGTGTTTTTCCGCCGAGGAATTTCCCCGCACGGATAAAAAGATAAACGATAATTTCTTTGTGATGAAACAAAGCGATTTCAAACGCATCGTCAACATGACGGTTTTTGCCTGTTCGCAGGACGACAGCCGTCCTATTTTGAAAGGCGTTTTGTTTGAAATAGCCAACGCGCGCGTGACGGCGGTTGCGCTCGACGGGTTCCGCTTGGCGCTTGCCCGCGCGAACGTAAGCGGATTTTCCGCCGAAATGAAAGCCATCATTCCCTCCCGCACGCTGATGGAGATCATGCGGCTTTTGGAAAAGGACGAAGACGAACTGAAAGTTACCTTCAATAAGAATACATTGATGGTTTCCACCAACGGAACGACGCTTATTTCCCGTTTGCTCGAAGGCGAGTTCATCAACTATAAGCAGATCATTCCTTCGGAATTCGTCACAAACCTCCGCGTCAACGTCAAGACACTGGCTGCGAGCGTGGAAAGGGCATCGGTTTTGGCTAGGAGCGACAGGATTTCCATCGTAAAATTCGATATCAAGGAAAAATTGATGTACGTTTTGGCGAAGAGCGAGGTGGGAAACGTCAACGAGCCCGTCAACGTGAATATGGAAGGCAAGGACGTGGTCATCGCGTTCAATTCCAAATACATCACGGAATTTTTGCGCATCGTCGAAGACGAATTTATCCACATTTTCTTAAATTCCCCCATCGCGCCCTGCATCATAAAGCCCGTAAACGGCGACGATTTTCTCTATTTGGTGCTGCCGGTGAGAATTAACGCTTAAAAGATTGACAAAAAAAGAAAACTTTATTATAATAAAAAAACGCAAAACTACTGAAAGAGGACGGAAAAAATCATGAAAAGAACATATCAGCCCAAAAAAAGACAGAGAAGCAAAGTACACGGTTTCAGAAAGAGAATGAAGACCAAGAGCGGCAGGAACGTTTTGAAAAGACGTCGCAACAAAGGTCGTCATAAGCTTTCCGCCTAAAAAAACGGAGCAACTTAATTGGATTGCAGATTAAAAAGAAGCGAAGACTTTGACAAGGTTTTTAAAAAAGGAACGAGAGTGTTTTCAAACAATCTTACGTTGATATACTTCGCCGCAGGTACGATGAAAGTCGGATACGCCGTGGGTAAAAAACACGGTTCCAGCGTGAAGCGAAACAGGATCAAGCGTCTTTTGAGAGAAGCATTCAGAAGTTTCCTTCCCTGTGTAAAAGACGGCTTCTTTTTTGTTTTTATCCCGAAAGTCAAAGAAGATTATTCTCTTGCCGAATTTAAAAACAGTATGCAGTACATGCTGAAAAAAGCGGGGCTTTTCAACGATGAAAAAAATAGGACTGCTCCTCATTAAATTTTATCAAAAGTGCATATCGCCGCAACTCGGCAGCAACTGCCGCTATACGCCGACCTGTTCGCAGTACGCGTTGGAAGCTATTTTGAAAAGAGGCTTTCTCGTGGGCTGTATTCTGGCTTTTTGGCGTATTTTGCGCTGTAACCCGTTTTCCAAAGGCGGGTTCGATAAAGTTCCCGATAAAAAAAGCGTAGTCAAGTGGGTATATTAAGGAATTAACAATGAATCTGACAAGTATTTT
>CASETU010000134.1 GCA_949290895.1 uncultured Bacillota bacterium | reverse complement strand
TATGGTTTTTATTTGCAATTACACTGCTGTTTATATTATAATAATCTTATGGAACTTTTACGAAAAGCGGAAGAATATATCGCTAAAAATAATTTTAATTCTTATTACATTGCGGAATTTTCCGACGGAAAAATTTCGGCAAAAGCGATGCATAAGGCGAACCGCCTGAACTGCATTTATTCGATTTCCAAAAATTTTATCGCGACGGCAATCGCCATGCTGGAATACCGCAAACTTTTATCCGTAAAGGATAAGGCGAAAGATCATCTTAAAAACTATTTTTCCGCGAGGGATTTGCCTTATGATGAAAAGTGGAACGTCATCACGATAGAAAATCTGCTTTCGCACTGCTGGGGGCAGGAAAACGGAAATTTTTTCGAAGCGGACAGATATTCACACGGTGAGGATTGGGCGCGCGTTATTTTAACGGAAAAATTGCCGCTTGAAGTCGGCAAAGATATGCGTTATTCCAACGCGTCGTATTATCTTCTTTCTTTGATAGTAGAAAACGTTACCCGCCGCCGCGCGTTCGATTTTCTTGCCGAAGAACTGTTTAACCCTTTAAATTTTGAAGGCTATGCCTCGGGAATGTGCCCCAAAGGGCACACGGTGGGCGCAACGGAAATGTTTTTCCGCATAGAGGACCTTGTCAAATTCGGCGTTTTGTATCTGCAAAACGGCGTTTACGGTGGCAAGCGCTTTTTTGCCGAGGATTGGGCTTTGCGTGCAAGCGCGCCGATTGCCTTCAACGGCAAAATGTTTTACGGTATGAGTTTTTGGACGGAAAGCGAAAATTCTCCCGTCTATTTCGCGTCGGGCGCGCACGGACAGCTTGTGGTTATCGACAGAAAAAACAACCGCGTTTTCGCTGTGCAAAGCTATGAAAATTTTGACGACCTCGCTTTTGTAAAGGCGATCGTTTGACAAAATTTTTTTCGTATTGTATAATAATAGCGTTAAAAATAAAAATTGCTTACGAGCTATAAATTTGTCTGTTTCTGAGATAAACAGAAAGTTTATAGCTTTTTTTATGCGCTTCGGGGTGGTTTATGGAAAACGAAAATTTCAGCGGTACGGATAAATTGCTGGGCGAAAAACCCGTATTCGGCTTGCTGATGAAAATGGCTGTGCCTACGATGATATCCATGTTTATTCAGTCCATGTACAATATCGTGGACAGCATTTTCGTCACGCGTATTAACGACAGCGCGCTGAACGCCGTTTCGTTGGTTTACCCGCTGCAAAATCTCGTGCTCGCGCTTTCCGTGGGGATAGGTGTGGGGCTTAATTCCTGCATTTCCCGTGCTCTCGGTGCAAAAAACACAAAGCTCGCCAACGCGTTCGCCATGCACGGCGTGCTTATAACATTTTTTAATGCCGTTTTGTTCGTTTTAATGGGGCTTTTCGTGACGGAGCCGTTTTTGCGGCTGTTTACCGACGATCCCGTCGTTTTGGAATACGGCACGACTTACGGAAAAATCGTCCTGTGTTTTGCCTTTTTTTCGCTGATTTATATCGGAATCGAAAAGCTTTTGCAGGCGACGGGAAATACTTTTTTTCCGATGATCATGCAAGGAGTCGGGGCGCTTGTCAACATCGTGCTCGACCCGCTTTTGATTTTCGGGGTTTGGATTTTCCCCGAGCTCGGCGTTGCCGGTGCGGCGATTGCAACCGTTATCGGGCAAGGTGTATCCTGTTTGCTTGCGGTTGTTTATTTCGCTTTCCGTAACGGCGGCATTTGTTTGAGTTTCAAAGGATATAAAGCGAGAGCAAAGGAATTTTGGGCGATTCTCGCGGTAGGGATTCCGTCTTCGCTGATGATTGCCATGCCGTCCGTGCTCATCAGTATCATGAACGCAATTTTGATTACCGTTTCCGAAACGGCCGTCAATTTTTACGGGATTTATTATAAACTGCAAACTTTGATTTATGTTCCCGCAAACGGGCTCGTGCAGGGAATGCGGCCTATAGTCGGCTATAATCAAGGCGCGAAAAAATATTCGCGCATGAACGCCACTGTTTGGTGGAGCGTGTTGGTGGTGGGGGCTATCATCTTCCTCGGAACGCTTATTTTCTTGCTGTTCCCCGTACAGATTTTGGGGCTTTTCAAGGCGAGCGACGAAATGCTTGCCATCGGCGTGCCTGCGCTCAGGATAATTGCAAGCGGATTTCTCGTTTCCACGCTCGGCGTGATTTTGTCGGGCGCGTTCGAGGCGTTCGGCATGGGGGTGCGCTCTCTGCTTGTAACGCTCGTTCGGCAGTTTGCGCTTATACCGCCGCTTTCTTTGATACTCATTCCTGTCATCGGGCTGACGGGCGCGTGGATTGCTTATCCCGTTTCCGAAGTTGCCGCCGCGGCGCTGGCGTGCGCGTTCTATTTTGCGTATCTCAATAAATTGAAACGCGCAAACAATATCCCGCTTAAAAAACGCTTTTCCGATTACGGTTTTTAATTTTTAGTGAAAATAAATATGCGCCCGTCGGCTCAGCCGACGGGCGCAAAATTTTTAAATGTTGGATTGTCAAAAATGTTTTTATCGACGGATAACGGAAGTGTAGGGGATTTATTGAATCTTTTCCACTTTCATCAAATTCGTGCCGACGTATTTTCCGAGTGGTACGCCCGCCGTTATCACGATATTGTCGCCTTTTTCTGCGATTT
>CASETU010000133.1 GCA_949290895.1 uncultured Bacillota bacterium | reverse complement strand
AATATTACAAAATATGCATTTGTACAAGCCGTTTATACATTTTATGCGCCTCGAAAGAAAAGCAGAACACGTATTCGGGGGACGGCGCAACCGCCGTCCCCCGAAGGTAAATCAGACAACAAAATCCGAATATTGATTATTGTTTATCGCCTCGAAAGCCGCCGTGAAATCGTAGGTTTCGTTGACGTAATGCTTGGCTTTGACCGTCGGAGAAATATTGCCGACGACGAAATCGATGACCAGCGCCGCCGTAACGTCGGTTATGTTCTTATTCTCGTCAAGAACGATATCCGCCGTTAAATCGCCGAGCATATCCGACCCCGCAAGCACGGAAGTTGCGACGACAAGCTTATGCTCGAACGGACTTTGCGATTCGTAATTTTTGAATATCTTTTCGTATTGCACCGAACCGCCTGAACTGCCCGAACCGCTTTCGAGAAGCGAGGGCTGCAAACCGAAGATATAAAAGATGAGATTCGTCAGCGTTTCGCCGCTGCAATCCGCCGTCGCTATCTTTTTGTGTTCGTAGTCGCCGTTTTCAAACCCGGTTGTCGCGCCGAGGAATGTCTTTTTCTTCATATCCATACGGTCGATATAAAGGATATCGTCTTTCAATGTTACGACGGTTTTTCCGAACTTGATCGCCTGATCGTGTATGGTTCCCGTCAGAACATAGGTCCCCAAAATTTTCTGCGGTTTGGAATTATCCCATACGACGTAAGCGTCCACGCTGTTATCTGCGTTTATCCTTACGTTCGCCTCGAGACCAACGGTAATCGTCTGATTGATACCGAACAAATTGATTGCCAAATCGACCGAGCCGCGCATAACGAAAGTCTTGCTTTCCTTCGTCGCGGTAACCAAGAACCCTTCCAGCAGATACTCGATGTTGGAAACGTCGATGTAATTCGCCGCGTCGGCAGGCGCAGCAATTTCTTCGCTCACGTCGGTCAGCGCCGCATCCATGACAAGATTTGCCGCGTTGACGGAAAGCGAAAGCGTCTTATCTTCGTTTTGCGCGAGGGAAAGCGAAAGGCTTTCCGAACCGAGCGAGCTTAAGTCCAGCGTTAAATCAACCTTATCCTTTTGTATATCGAGGAGCGACAAGACAGAAAGGAATTTCCCGTAATCTTTTGAATTGAAAAGGTCGGATATCGCTTCGCTCTTGATAAAACCATCGAGGATAAAATCGAGATTGTCTTTGACGAGTTTGACGATATTGTCGAGCGATGTCTTGCCCATCGTCAGTTTCATCGTATCGTTATAGGAAACGTACAGGCGGTTTTCGGTATACACCACGTCTATATTGTGGATATAGCCGTCGTCAACGGTGACCCGCCCCGCAATGGAAAGTTTGCCGTCCTCAAAGTCCTGCTTGATGCCGTTCGTACCGCTGTCGATGACGCGCACGTCAGTAAAGGTAACCTTTTTAGCCGCGTCCAACGTACCGCTGAACCCGAACGTCATGGAAGAAATCTTTCCGTAAAAATTTTCCACGACGGGCAGAGCGTCGGAAAGGTCGGACCAGGTGATTTGCGGCACGGCAACCTTTTCGCCTGCGGAAATGTTTGCAAGCGACACCGCAATATCGCCGCAGCTTAGTTTCGCATTCAGGCTCGCGCCGTCTATTTCCGCCGAAATTTCGCCGAAACGTATCTTCAACGCGCCGTTTTCCGCATAGATTTCGTCGAGTTTTATCCCGCTTATATCGGGCAGCGTCAATTCCGCACCGAAGAGCGCGGTCAGCGCCTCGATATCCTCCGCCGTCGCCTTTAGAGCAACTCCGCTCTTTAACAGATAAATATTGCCGTTTTCGTAATATACTTCGACTTCGTTGCCGCCGATGTTCGCTTTCAATCCGAGTTTCAGTCCGTCCGCAAAGTCCAGCAAAACCGCGCCTTTCGCGCTAAGTCCCGTCATGGAAAGTTCTACGGCCGCGCTCAGCGCTTTCTTTTCCATAATCGTTTCGACAAGCGAAACGAGTTCTTTTACGTTCACCGCTTTAATAAAGTCGGATATATCCCCGTATTTTTGCGGTGCGACGATTTCGCCCGTGTATGTGCCGACGGAAAGTTCCGCTTTAATCCCCGCCATGTTCAGCGCGACGTCGGTGCTTTCCCCGTTCGCCGCCAGCGCGATTTCCGCCGTTCCGAAACCGAATTCGCTCAAATCGAGCGAAACGCGCACGCCCGTTTCGTCGGCAGTAAGGCTCTTTACCGTGGCGAGCAGTTTGCCCGCGTCGAAAGTAAATGCCGTATTCAGTCCGCCGAGCGCGCCCATTACGTCGCCCAGCGTTTTTTCCATGCTCGCCTTATCCAGCTTGACTTGCGCGATGCCCGCAAGGTCGGCATAAAGATAATCTTCAATATACGTCGCGTTGAAGGAAATATCCCCTATTTTCACGCCGCCCGCAAAGGCAAATGCGGCGATGTCCGCTTTCACGTTTTCCAGCGCGACCACTGTTCCTCCGACGTCGAGCGTGCCGCCGAGCAGCAGCTTACCGCCCTTCACCGCGTCGTAAAGGTTTTTCACGACGGGCATTATGCAGGAAAGTTCGCTGTAATTTTCCTGCGGCACGGTGATCTTTTCGCCTGCGGAAATGTTTGCGATTTGTAAGTCTGCGCCCTCAAAAGAGGCGCCGAGCGTAAAGTCTTTGACGTTAAAGTTAAGTTCCGCACCCGAAAGGACGATTTTTATGACGTCGCCGCTTGCGGAAATGTTTTCGATCTCTATGCCGCTGCCGTTTACGAATGCGGCGAGCTTAACGACGGTTTCTTTAAGATTTGCCGACAACAGCCCGTCAAGTTCGGGAATTTCAAAAGAAACGCCAAAAATTTTCAGCATATCTCCGATATCTTCCGCACTGCATTTTACCTTAACGGCACCCACCGAAAGGTAAATTTCGCCGTTATCGAAATACACGTCGGCATCGACGCCCAAAGCGGAAAGGGAAAGCTTTGCTTTGAGTCCGTCGTTGAAGTCCACTATCGCCGCCGCCGAAACGCCGACGGGCGAAGAAAGCGACAAATCGAAAGAAATCGTCTTGCATTCTTTCACGCCGCGCAGGATATTCGCAATTTCCGAAAGGTTCAGATTTTTAATCGTTTCGATAAGCTGCGGAACGGATTCCACTTTGTCCTTGCAGAAATTTTCTATTATGGGCAAATATGTCTTAACGTTGATATAATCTTCCGTGCTCACGGGAACGACAGGCTCTTCGGGATAGCGCACGAAAAGTTCCGCTTTCGCCTCCGTACCGCCCAGCTCCAAACCCGTTACGGCAAGATTTTTTAAATTGTTTTCGTTATCCACAAACATCGAAATGCCGATGCTTTCCGTAAGCTTTACGTTATATTCGTAGCCGTTTTCCGTCTTGACGCCCACCGTTTCCGTCAAAAGTCCCAAAATGGAAGTGCCGTCGAAGTCGTTCAACAAAGAAAAGATTGCGTCGAGATCGAGCCCCGCAATAACTACGGGAGGATAGGTTTCGCCGTTTTCGATATCGGGAACGACGGGATCGCGCCCCTCTAAAACGGCAGAAATACGTTCCGCCACTTCCGCCGTATCGGTCAAATCGAAATAAAATTTTTCGCCAGCAATTTCCGCAAGCACGTTTTTGTTGCCGTTTTCAAACTGCAGTCCGATTTTCGCAGGCACGTCGAAAATTTCGGTATCGATAAACGCCAGAACCGTGCCGTCCAAAGATGCGCGCACGTTCGCGTTCAGCGATATGTCGCCGTAGGAAAGGTTCAAATCCCCTTCCGCGCCCTTGACGACGAGTTTAAAAACCGCCTCGCCCAACGCCTGCGTGGACGGGTCGACAGGGTCTTCTTTTTCGCCTGGTTCTTCGGTCTGCGTATGATCGCTTTCTTCATTGAGCGAAGAGTGACAGCCGACAAAAAACACCGAAAAGCTCAGCGCCATGACCGCCGCCAAAATAACGATATATTTTTTCTTAAAAAGATTAAGCATAATCATTTACCCTCAGGCATCGGGACCGACGTTTTCGTACTTTTCTTCTTCCGTAAAGGAAACGTAACCTTCCTCGCCCTTATAATAATAGGTTTCTTCCATGTCTCCCTTGCAGGATACCTTAATGCCGTAATTGATGACGTATTCGTCGTGAGCCGTCGTCTTTCTCAGCACGTAATTATCGTCGAACGTCATGGTATACGTAACCGAGCCGCCGCTAAAGTCGGCTTTTTGCCCGCTCATGCCGCTCATCTGCACGACGTAGCCTTCCGTCGCACTCTCCGGATCGAGGGTGAGCGTAAGCACGTTCAGCCCGTTTTCCGTTTTACATTCCGCACTTAAAATATTATCTTCGGTAACGTAATAATTAGAAAAACCGAAGGGCAGCAGACCGTATTTGGAAACGTAAGCGAGCTCGCTTTGCTCCTTGCCGTTTTTGGAATCGCCCACTCCCTTATGGTCATACCGCTTGACTTTCGCCATCTGGTTTGCGATGTCGAAATATCCGTTGACGGAAAAGGTCGTCTGCGACGCCATGCTGTCGCCCGAAGAATTCATGTGCCAGACCATATACCCGTTTTCCAGCTTTTTCTCGCTTTCGATACTCACTTTCACCATGCCGAGGGAATCGGTCAAACCGGAGGAAACATAGTAAACGTCCGTTGCGGTGATGAGTTTATAGTAAACGGTGGCGTAAAGTCCGTAATAGTCCCCCGCGCTCACATAGCTTTGCACGCTCTTTTTCTCGTTCGCAGCCGCGCCGTATTCTTCGCGCAGTTCTTCGATGGTCTTGTATTCCGAAAGCACCACGCCCTGCGGAATGGTCGCCTTAGCATACACATACCCGAAAAACAGTCCCGCGCAGAGAAGCGCGATTTCCAAAAGAACGACGATGACGACTTTCAAAACCTTCCTGTGCGGTTTTACGAGTGCCGCCTCGTCCGAAACGGGCTGCACGTCGAGCTCCTGCGAAATGCGCCCGCCCTCCTCGTTATCGATATATTGTTGGTCGGCGTTTGCCGTAATTTCTTTATTTGTCATGAAAAACTTTCTCGTTGTAATAAATTTATATTACAATTATTGTATCATTATGACACGGCGAAGTCAACACAAAAAGCACATTTTATAAAAAATTTGGCGATTTAACCGTTATTTTACCTTTATTTTGCGGAAAATTTCGCAAAATAAACGCCGCGGCATTTTGCCGCGGCGTTATCATCATAAATATGATTTTAATTTTAAAGCGTTATTCTTCCACGCGGATCAGGCTGTCAACGGAGAAAACTTCTTCCATTGCCTCCAGCTTTTCGAGAGTCTTTCTGACGGAAAATTCCTGCGTTTCGTGGGTGATGATGACAAGCGGAACGCCGTTTTCCTTGTAAACGTCCTGCTTGACTTCCTTCAAGCTGACGCCGTATTTTGCAAAGACGCCCGCAATTTTGGACAGTACGCCCGACTTATCCTCGACGGTAAGGCGGATAAAGTACTTCGTGGTGAAGTCGCTGACAAATTTGGTGCTCTTATCCGCTTCCTTGGTGTTTTCAAAGGTCGCATAAGAAATTTCGGGATGTTTCCCTGCAAAAATGATGTCGCTGACGATGGCGCTACCCGTAGGCAACGCGCCCGCGCCCCTGCCGTAAAGCATGACTTCGCCCACGCTGTCGCCCGTGATCTTCACGGCGTTGAAGGAATCGTTGACCGACGCGATCATGGAATCGACGGGTACGAATGCGGGGTGCACGCGCACCTCTATTCCCGCATCGGTATTTTTGCCGATGGCGAGCAGTTTGATTTTATAGCCGAGCTTCTTACCGTAAGCAATGTCCTCGCCCGTAATTTTCGTAATGCCTTCCCGATAGACGTTTTCCAAAGGAATACGCTTGCTGAACGCCAGGGAAGATAAAATGGAGAGCTTATACGCCGCGTCGAACCCTTCGACGTCCGCCGTCGGATTGAATTCCGCATAGCCGAGGTGCTGCGCTTCTTTGAGCGCCGTCTGATAATCTGTGCCCTCTTTTTCCATTTTGGTGAGGATATAGTTGGTCGTACCGTTGATGATGCCGACCAAAGAGAGTATGCGGTTTGCCTGCGTCCCTTCGGTAAGCGTGCGGATAATGGGCACGCCGCCCACGCAGCTCGCTTCGAAAAGCAGCCCCGCGTTCATCTTTTTCGCCTCCGCTTCCAACTCGTACCAGTGTTTGCACACGAGTTCCTTGTTGGAAGTCACAACGGTTTTGCCCGACATCAAAGCCTTTAATACGAACGTCCTCGCGGGCTCTACCCCGCCGATGACTTCTACCACGACGTCGACGCTCGGGTTGGAGATGACTTCTTCGATAGACGAAGCTATTTTATCCTCCTCTATGCCGAGGTCGAGCGCGCGCTGCTTGTTGCGTTCCAGCACGCTTTCCACCGTGATGTCGAGTTTTTGCGTCTTTTTGAAGTATTCCTTGTTATCGGTAAGGATTTTGTACGTCCCCCCGCCTACGACGCCCAAACCGAGTATGGCTACGCCCAATTTTTTCATTTTATGCCTCCGCTTTCTTGTTTAAATCGTATACCGTTTTCAAGCCTTCCAAAGTAAGCGTTCTGTCCACCACGTCGATGCAGGTCACTTCTTCGCGAATCAGTTTTGCCATGCCGCCCGTCGCAACGACCTTGAGCTCCTTCCAGCCCGTCTCCTTTTTTATCTTGCGGATAATATTTTCCACAAGCCCCGCCGAGCCGAACACGATGCCCGCCTGCATAGCCGTTTCGGTGTTCTTCGCAAGCACGCTTTTGGGCGCGACGAGTTCTATCATCGGCAGCTGTGCCGTGCCCGTGACTAAGCTTTCCAAAGAGGTCTTGATGCCCGGCGCGATGATGCAGCCGACGAGCTCGCCCCTTTCGGTGATGACGTCGAACGTGGTAGCCGTGCCGAAGTCGATGACGACGACGGGACCGCCGTACTTTTTATATGCGCCCACGCTGTTGACGATGACGTCCGAACCGACTTCCCTGGGGTTATCCGCCTTCACGTTGAGCCCCGTCTTTACGCCTGGACCGACGACGACGGGCTTTATCTTGAAAAAATACTCGCACATGTGGCAGATGGTATAGTTCAGCGCGGGAATGACCGACGAGAGAATGACCCCGTCGATATCGGATATTTTTATCCCCGACGTGCCCAAAAGGTTGGTGAGCACCGCGCCGTATTCGTCCGCCGTCTTTTTCAAAAGAGACGCCACGCGGAAACTCGCAGCAAGGCGCGTCCCGTCGAAGATACCGTATTTGATATTTGTATTTCCCACGTCGATTGCAAGCAACATACTTATTACACCTTATTTCTTTTCCGTTTCCGTTAAAACGTATACCCGCAAATTTTCGCGTCGAAAGAGAGCGGATTTTGTCGAAAACTCAATAACTGCGCTTTCTGACGACCCTGATGACGGAATAAATGGCGGGCGACGCCACCATATTGACGGCAAATTCTATCAAGAAATTCACCCCCGCCGCCACCACGACGAGAAAGTAAATGACGCTCATGCCGTCGGCAAAACCGGAAGCGGCGATGGTATCGCTCATCAAAAGCGCGCCGAGAATATAAAGCCCCGTATTGACCACCGGTGCGGCGCCCGCCGCGACGAACGTAGCCAAATACGGATTTTTTCTTTCTAAAACCTTATACAATACGCCTGCAACCAGCCCGGCAGCCGTCGTCTTTATCAAGATGAGCGCGACGGTGATAAACGGGTGATCCTGAAACATCATAAAGGAAAGCGGCTCCGTGCCCAGCACGACGTAAATGAGTATGACCACCGCCGACGCAAAACCCATGACGGCGCCCGCGACGGGTCCCAGCAGGATTGCCGCAAGCACGACGGGGATCAGCGAAAAATTGACGGTGTTCGCGCCGATACGAATCGCGCTGCCCCATATCTGCAAAACGACGGTCAGTGCGAGCAGCACCGCAAACCATGCGATATTGCGCGAAGTGAACAGCTTTGCACGCGTCTTTTCTTCCGCAACGGGTTCCGTTACGGAAACGTTTTCCGAGTTCTTTTCTTCTTTGTTCATAATAGCCTCCAATCAAATTCTTTTAAGATATCTGTTGCGATGAACAAAAACTATGTAGTTTTTTACCGCAATCGAACCCCTTTTCGGGTATCCGTTACAACGCAATTCTAACATAAAAACATAATTTTAGCAAGTTTATGAAAGACGTTAGTAACATTTTTTTGATAAAAAGCTTATTATGAAGTATAAAGCGATTCGCCGAAAGGAAAACTCGAAAGAAAATACATACGGCGAAGAGCGGATTAACGGAGGATATTTTATGAACGGATTTTGTTTTGACCAAAATAACTGTTGCCTTTGGATTTT
>CASETU010000132.1 GCA_949290895.1 uncultured Bacillota bacterium | reverse complement strand
TTTATTGCAAAGTGCGGAAATTTAATATATAATAGATTAGCGTAAATCATTATAAGCATTAAAATTATATGCGCGGCGGCGGGGGAAATATGCCGCTTCGCGTTGATTTTTCGATATGCTTCATAGGAGTTGAATCAACATGGTCAAAAAATTGCTCAAAACAATCGCGCTTGTCGCCGTTACGGCGGCGGTGGCGCTGAGCGCGGTCGCTTGCGGTGCGTCCTGGACGTCTTCCGTCACGCTGACGAATCCCGGCAACGTGCTGCAGAACGGCGGGTTCGTTGCGGAAACGGATAATTACGTCTATTTTATCAACGGCGAAGAAACGTATACCGAAAACAATAAACTCGGCAAGCCCGTCAAAGGCGCGCTGATGGTAGCGGAAAAGAGCAAGCTCGCCGACGGCTCTGCCGAAGCGCAGACCGTCGTTCCCAAGCTGTTCGCGGCAGGGGACGTCAACGCGGGCGTTTACATTTACGGCGATAAGATTTATTACGCCACGCCGTCCGTCAAAAAGGATACCAGCGGCAACGCGGCGACGGAATATCTCGACGTCTGCTCGTCCACGCTGGACGGCAAAACGCATACGACTTACACCACCGTCAAGGGCAATTCCACGAACTACAGGTTCGTGCAGACGGATAGCAGCGTGCATTTCGTGTATTACAACAGCGAGGAAACGTCCCTTGTCGATTACAACGTGACCGCTAAGAGCGAAACGGTCATCGAAGACGAAGTTTCCGCGGCGACGTTCGTCGCCAACGGCGCGCTTTCTTCCGCGGCGGTGCTTTATACCGTCGTTCCCAAGAACGAAAACACCAACCAGACGGAAGCCTTTAACGTGCTTTACGGCTATATGCCCTCGGACAATGCGGAAAGCAACAAGGGCGTGGAGATCGTCAGCGGCGAAGGAACGCCCGACGCCACCTATGCCGTGACTTTCACCGTGGGCGAATACGCGTTCTTCACGAGGACGAGAACCATTCAAAGCGAAGAAGTTACGACCTACGGCGCGAAAGTGAGCGATCTCATGACCAGCAAAACGGAAAAAGCCGTGGAATATAAATACAACTCTGCGGCGGTCGCGTCGGATTCGGTGTTTGTCGATCTCGAAACCGTGTACGACGTGGACGGCGATTATATCGTGAAGTATTCCACCGACGAAGACGGCAAAGTTCTCAACCTTAAGGAAACGGTCGCAAAAGTCGGCGTTACGAAACTTCTTTTCGTCAACGGCAACGATATGTATTATATCAGTTCCGAAAACGAGCTTGCGAAAGTGGACGTCACCGATGCGGAAGCGGAACAGATCCGCGTTTCCGAGGGCGCCGTCGTCACCGACTGGTTCGCACCCGTCGTTGCGGGCGGCTGCGTGTTCTATCTCGACGCTAGCGATTACGGTTTGAGTTATGTGCATTATGCTCCGCTTAACGGCAACGTCGTGGCGGAAGACACCGACGACGATGAAGAAGACGATCTTTGGTATATCGAAAAGACGTATTTCATCGGCGCGATGAAAGATGACGACAAAACGCAGGTCGTCACTTCCAAGATCAATGCGCTTTCCACAAACATCACGCAGTTTACCTACGATGCGGAGGAAAAGAAGTTTGAACAGGAAGAGGATATCGTAGAGGCAAGGGCGGCGTATGACGCGCTTTCCGATACCTTGAAAAAGAAAATCGACAAGGCGCAGGTCGAAACGCTGGAAAAATACGAAAACTATCTGGCGGTCAGCAAGATGCTCAACGAATTGTTGGTATACGGCGGCGCGACGGGCGTGGATCACGTAGCGGTCACCGCGGAAAACAAAGCGGAACTGCAGAAAAAGATCGACGCGATCAACGCTAAGATGGAAGAGCTTGAATACACTTCTTCCGATAAGGGTGTGCTGTTAAAGAACGGCATGTGGGCGTTGCAGGAAGTGCAAAAGGAAATCGACAAGCTGAACGAGGCTGCGTAAAAAAGAATTGAAATATTGCCGCGCGCTTATGAAAAGCGCGCGGCTTTTTTTATGCCGTAGGGACGCGGAATGAAACGCCTCGGCAGCGTAGCATAACCGCGTTTTGCGGGGGAAGAGGAACTTGCTTTTGCGTGCGCCTTCGCGCCGCGCAAGACCGCATAAGGCGGCGAAGATAAGTTTTGCAAAGCGCGTTAAAATCTTTTTTTCCGTCGAAAGACGCATTGTTAAACGCGCCCTCGTTTCGTGTTCGGTTAATATTATATAATGATTAAACGCCGAATTTTTCCGTCTTTTCTTTTTCCGCCGTTTTATCTGTTCGTCTTGCTCCTTTCCGTATCGGTTCTCTTGTTCGTTTCCCCTCCGCCGCATTTTTGAGGCGCGCGGGGAAACTCGTTCAAAATTCCGCTTTCGTGCCCGTCGAATTTTGAACGAGAGGAAAATATCGCAAAAATTTCTGCCTGCAGGGCGTTCGTTATCGAACGCCCTGCAGGCGTTTTTTTATGAAACGATGTATTTTTTTATATTTTGAATTTTCGACAAAAATTTCAATAATCGCCAAGAAATGACTGTTTTTTTATATATTAAAGTCTGTCAAAATAGGATATAATTTTACATAATACATGCGTTTTATCTTAATCTTCGCCATTCTTTACCGCAAAAACGAAAAAATTTAAAATAAGTCTTATATTTCGACAAATATTGTTCAAAAATACTTTTATTTTTCATAAAAATGGTGTAAAATAGATTACGGTTGTTTTGAAAAAGAATAATCGAAAATAAAATTTCAAGGAGTGTGTTCATGGAGAAAAAGACCGTCGTTATCATTCAGGATAACGAAAAGAGGAACATGGAACTGGAAAAAGTCATCGGCGCCACGTCCGATATGGAAGTTGTCGGCGTTGCGACGGACGGCATTAACGGCTATAGGTTGATCGAGGAAAAGAAACCCGATTTTGCCGTTTCGGAATTGCTGCTTGCCGGAATGGACGGGTTTTGTATTCTGGACAAGCTGAAGGAAGCTTCGCCTAATACCAAACTCGTGCTGGTAAGTGCGTTCGTGCGGGAAGACATCATCGCAAAGGCGCTTTCCAAGGGCGCGGCGTTTTTCATCGCAAAACCGTATTCTTATGAAGTTCTTCTGGAGCGGCTCCGTGATCTCGACGAAAACAAGGCGGCGCAAAAAGCGCGCGTGTACGGAGAAGGCGTCAGAAAGAATACCCTCGACGAAAAAATCAGCAATATTTTTATCAACGTAGGTATACCGCCGCACATCAAGGGATATGCTTATCTGCGGGAAGGCGTTAAGATGGCAGTGGATAACCCCGGCATCATCAACAGCATCACAAAAAAGCTTTATCCGATGATCGGGGAAAGATATGCAACCAGCGCAAGCAAGGTGGAGCGGGCGATCCGCCACGCCATCGAAGTCGCTTGGAACCGCGGCAGGATCGAAAGCATAAACAATATTTTAGGCGTACGCGCGTATGTTGGGGCGGAAAAGCCGACCAACGGGGAATTCATCGCGCTCGTCGCAGACAAAATGCTTCTCGAAAAAGTGCAGTAAAATAAAATTTTTAAAATCTGAAAAAAACATATAAAAAACAGTTTACAAATCGGTCTTTTATTGCTAAAATCTTATGCGATACGAAAAATGTGTGTCTAAAGCCCGAAAATCGGCAAAAAAGTAACTTTTTTCGGCGTTCGGACAATACAATAAGTATATAAAGCGCAAGCCCGGCTGCACAAAGGGATTGGCGGTATTTGATTTCAAAAGCGCGGGCGGCGCGCGGAAAAACATAAATAACGTAATAAGAGGAAACAGATATGGCGGGAGACTACATTAAATGTCCGAGATGCGAACTGAATTACATTCACAGCAATCAGGGTTACTGTGACGTTTGTAAAGCGGAACTCAAACTGGGGCCGCAGCTTGTGTTCGCCGTGGAAGAAGAGGAAGATGAAGAACCGATGGAACTTTGCCCCATCTGCAAGCAGAATTACATCAAGGAAGGGGAAGAGATGTGCGCAAAGTGCCGCGAGGAAATGGACTTCAAGAAAGACGACATAGATCTGGATAAGGACGAGGAATGGAAAAATTATCTTGAAGAAGACACCGACGACACCGAAGACGACGAAGAAATGCTGTCGCTTTCGCGTCTGGCGGAAGAAGAAGCCGACGAGCTGTTCGACGACGAGGAAGAGGAAGAAGACGACGAAGTCATGTCCGACGAGGCAGACGACTTCGAAATTCCCGAAATCGACGAGCGCGACTTTGAAGAAGAGGACGAAGACGAGGAAGACGACGAGGACGAAGACGACGGTTTCGACGATAAATAAAAATTTTGCAACGATAAAATTCGCGCGGAAATACCCGCGCGTTTTGTCTTTTAAAGGTAAAAGGGTATATTTTTATAAGAAAACGGCAAATATCGGGGTATGATTAAAAATACTTCGGGCATCGGCGACGCGAAAAAAGCCGTTGCGGAATTTTTCAACAAAGACGTGGAAGTCAAGGTCAACCTCGGCAGAAACAAGGAACTTTGCTATTGCGGCAAACTCACGGGGATATATCCCGCGCTTTTCAAAGTCAGTCCCTTTGAAAAGGATTTCAAGGGCAAGACTTCTTATTCGTATTCGGAATTTCTTTGCGGTACCGTAAAAATCAAATCGATGGGGCAAGCGTAAAGATGTCCGCCGCATCCTTAAAGCAAGCGGATAAAGCGTATCTTTATCCTTTCGGACAAAGCTTTTTGCAAGCCGTCCCGCCAAAATGGCGGGACGGCTTGTTTTATAAATTTCAAAAAGTTGTCATAACTTTCTTTTTGCGGTTATATATTGATACTGTGCAGCGGCAAACCAAAAAAAGGAGAGAAAAAATGTTTATTGAACCCAAATATGAGGAAATCGTTTATAAAAGCGAGGTAAAAAAGCTTTTAAGCGAAACGAAGATAGAATGTAAGACGTCGCTTTCCGCGGACGAGGTAGTCAAAGTGCTTTCCGTTTCCGCGCAGGTATCGCTTACCGGCGAAGAAGTCACGGCAAATCAGTTCCGTTACGGCGGAAAGGCGATTTTCTGCGTGGCGTACATAGCGGCGGACGGCTCGGTGAAAAAGGCGGAATGCGGTACGGAATTTTCCAATTCCCTGAAAACGGATTTTGCCGAAAGCGTTTACAGCGAGACGGCGCTTTGCGTGAAGAAAGCTTCCGCAGAGATCGGCGGCGGCATTCTTCTCGTGCATTCCGTGGTGGGTGCGGAAACGTGTTTTTATGCCGATAAACGCGCAAAGGCGCTCACGGGCGGGGAAAACCTCATCGTGAAAAAAGCCAGCGTCAAGACCATGCGCGAAATCAAGGTCAGCGGCGCGACCTTCCCGCTGGAAGAGGAATTTGAAGTTCCCTATGCGGTGGGCGACGTCGTGCTGCATACGGCGTGCGCGGCGGTAACGGCGTCGCAGTGCGGCGTGGGCACGCTGATTTGCGACGGAGAACTGATTTTATCCGTCTGCATGTTGCAAAAAATCGAAAACAGTGATATATTAAAAGAAACGAAATGTATCCCTTTCCGCTACGAGCTGGAAGCCGACGAAGTTTCGCCTTCGCTCACGGCGCAGTGCAAGGCCGCGCTTAAAGATTTGAAGATCAACATCTCGGTGGACGAAAATACGGGAAAGAGCACGCTTGCCGTTTCCGCGCAGGTGGAGATCAACGGCTGCTATTTTAAGGAAAACGAAACGGAGTGCTGTCTCGACTGTTATTCTCCGCTCTGCGAAGTGTCGATGAGCAAGAGCGAGTGTGCCGCCGCCTGTCCCGCGGGGGAAAAGACGCTGGAAAAGCGCGTGGGCGGCAGGGGCGCCTTTACGGGCGCGTTGCCGGCGGGCACCCGTTTGATGTGCACGGCGAACGAAAAGGCCGCCCTGACCTCGGTGCGGGCGGAAAACGACGTCGTCGCCGTCGAGGGCGTGCTGGAAGCCGTTGCGCTTTGCAAGGACATCGAAGGTAAAGTGTTTGCGGCTGAGCTGACCGCACCCTTCCGCACGACGCTTGAATACGATGTGGGCGAAAACCGCTACGCGGTGGAAGCGATTCCCTGCGAAAGCTCTGCGCGCATCGTGTCGCCCGAAAGCTTTGATCTCGACGCGTTGGTCAAATTCCGCGTTACGGCGACGAGGACGGACATTGTCAGCGTCGTAGGCGACGTGGAAGAGGGTGAGGAGAAAAAGCCCGCAGATTCTGCGATCAGCGTGTACATTCCCATCGAGGGCGAAGAACTGTGGGACGTGGCGAAGCGCTTAAACTCCTGCCCGGACGCCATCGCCTCGATGAACGCCGACCTCGCTTATCCGCTCAGCGGCAAGGAAAGGATCGTAATTTACAGACAGGAAAAGAAAGATTATTGAAAAAAGTTACCGTTAAAGTCCCCGCGAAAATCAACCTTACGCTGGATATTCTCGGCGCAAGGGAGGGGTATCACGAAATAGAATCTCTGGCGGCGTCAATCGATTTGGTTGACGCTGTTGCCGTTTCGCCGATAAAAAGCGGTTTTACGCTGAAAGAACATGGCATCAAAGCCGATTGTCCCGTTGAAAAGAACAACGCCGTCCGCGCGGCGCGCGCGTTCTTTGCGCACTGCGGCGGAAAAGCGGCGCTCGGCGGAGAAAATTACTGCGGTGCGGAAATAGAAATCGAAAAAAATATCCCGCTGGGCGGGGGATTGGGGGGCTCTTCCGCCGACGCGGCGGGGGTCATACTCGCGCTTTGCCGAATTTTCGGCAAGGATATGCCCTTTGCCGATAAGGTCGCCGCAGACGTCGGGAGCGACGTAAATTATATGCTCCGCGGCGGGTATGCCGTCATGCGCGGCAGGGGGGAGCGCGTGGAAAAAATCAATGCGAAAACCGTTTTATATCTCGTCGTCCTCTTGTCGGACGTTCCCGTCGATACGGGCAGGTGCTACGCCCTTTGCGACGAAATGAACGTAAAGCCCGTCGACGGCACGGCGCAGGCGGTGAAATACCTTTGCGAAGGGCACGTCGAAAAGCTGAAAGGCGCGCTCTTCAACGCCATGACCGCCGCGGCGCAAACGCTGAACGGAGAAGTGCGCGAACACCTTGCCGCGGTGGAAGCGGTCGGGGGCAAGGCAATGATGAGCGGCAGCGGCGGCACGGTTTACGGCGTGTTCGGCGGCGAAAGCGAGCGCGATATCGCGTTTGAAAAACTGAAAAAGCTTTACGGCGAAAAGGTCTTAAAGGCGAACACTTTGCCTTAAAAAGCCTTTATCCATGCGAATAAAACGAAAAAACCAACGGCGCGCCGCTCACAAAGAGCGTCGCGCCGTTGGTTTAATTCGATTCGGTTTCTTTATTTAAATCTTTTTGCGTTAAGACATTGTAGGGATAAGCGGGTTTTTTATAAATCAACCATTCTTTGAGAAACTGTTTTGCGGAAGTTTGATCCAAAAAACGCACCGCGTCGTCCATTTTAACGAGATCCATCACGGCAAGTTTTATCATATAAACTGCTTGTGTTTCCATAGCGGTTTGTTTTGATTTGATTAGCGTGCGTTTTCCTTTCAGCGAAAACGGCAAAAAGATAAGAAAAACCGTTATGGGAAGCGCGGCAAACAACACAAATCCGAGCAGAACGAACAGCACGGCGAAAATCCCGTAAAATAAAAACCATAGGGCAAAGGCGGCAAGTCCGTTGTTCGGAAAATGGAATGAAATTTTCAACCTAACGGAAAATATAATCGATAATGCGATGGCTGAAAACATCAGTATTCCGATAAAAGCAGGATTTTTAGCAGTTTCGGCAGACATATTAAAAACGTTCCACTCGTTATAAATTGTTTTCGACCAACCGAGAGAAAGAAATACTATTTGCAAAACAATGTAAATTGCTAAGCGAATAAAAAACGGTTTTAACCAAAATCCTGCAAAAAAGGATTTTGACTTTTTGAAAAGAGAGGAATTATTATATACAAAATTATAATTTTCTATTAAAGTGTTGTTAAGTTTTTTTCTGAGATCCTCATTTACATGGCTTCTCAAATTTACACCGTCGTTATAAGCGGCGTTCAGCGTTTTCAGCCGCTTTTCCGTCGTATCCCCGAGTTTACTGCTTGCGGAAACGGTATCGATGACGGCAGTGTATTTTTTATCGTAATAACTATTTACCCAATTACTGTAACGTATGCGCAGTTTGTCGTCGGGTTTGCGTATGCTTTTGTAAAGATTTTCCAAAGCCTTGCCCAAGTCCGAGCCATAATCTTCCTTGTCGAACTGCGCGTTTACCAGATAATCGCTCGCCGCACGTTCGTAGGCTTTCATGGCGCGCTCCTCGTTTTCTTTTTGACGGGAAATATAGGGCTTCAGCTCTTCGGGGAAGTTGCGGTACGCGTCGTAAAACGCCGTAACCTTATCCCGCGTCTTTTCCAAATCGACGTCGTAAACATCGTCGGCGAGCACGGCAATCGCCGCCTCTTTTTCCGCGGCGCGCTGTTTTAATTCCTCTTGCCGTTTCGCCTCTTTTTGTGCCTCTTCCCGTTTGCGTTTTTGTTCCAAAAGGTTCAGATAATACGGGGAGGAAAGATATTCTTGTTGTGCCGTTTCCAAAATCGTTTTCAGCGCGGCGTCGCCGTCGGTCATAAACCGCAGCATATTTTTATAGTTGGCGTTCTTTTCCAGTCCGTCGCTTTCCATCAGGCGGGAAAGCTTTGCCGTCTTGCATTGCGCAAGCAATTTATAATACCACGCTTCCGCGCTTTTCGGCTGTTGTTTTAATACGGCGTTCGCGGTCTCTTCCGCCTCGTCAAACTGTCCGTTTTCCACCTGGATTTGTGCCAACTCCAAAAGCGTCGCGACCGACGCCGCGCTCCCCGATTGCACGGGAGCGGCGGTACGCATATTCTCCAGTTTTTTCAACTGTTCTTCTTGCTGGCGGGTCAGTTCTTCCATCTGCTTGCGCTGCTGTTCCTGCAGCCGCTCTATCTCCGCCCGCTGTTTTTCCGCAAGCTCCGCAATTTTGTCCACCGGCTTGATGACGTTTTTCATCACTTCCGCAAGCCGTTTCATCAGTTTGATATCTGCGTTCACGCCTTGGTAGCTTTTCAGTTCTTTCGGCAGACTTTCGGGGCGGAATCCGTCTATAAATACGGGGATAACGCACTTTTCTTTGTTACCCTTGTTAAACGCGAGATATCTCGACCACTCGTTTTTCAGCCACTGCGACTGAATATATTCTGTTTTCGAACACATCAAAAGCAGTACCTTTGCGGTATACAATCCGCGGTAAATGTTGGGCTCGTATTCGCGGGTAGTTAGCGATTCCAGCGTGCGTTCGCTGAAAAAGATATTGTAATCTTTAATGAACTCGTTGTAAATGTTCTGCGCGATTTCGTAATCTTTCGTCTTGCCCGTGCCCTCGGCGTTGGTGCTTTTAAAGCAGATAAACACGTCGTAAGGCTCCGTCGTCACGGCAATACGGTTGTAAAGCTGTTTCGCCGTGGCGATTTTTTCGCTTTCCGATTCGTAGGCAAGCTTTTTGCTCTCCGACATGGTGGGATAAAGCGCTTTTACTTTTTTGAGATAGGACGACTCCTGCACGCGCACGTCGGAAATCCCGTAAAAAGAGGGGAACTTCACGCCTTGACCGTCTTCTTCGAACAAAACCTGCTGTTCGCATAAAAACAAGCCCCAGAATGCTTCCGAAAGGTCTGCGTCGGGGTAGTTTTTGATGATTTTTTCATAAATTTTTGCCGCCGCGTCGAAAGACGCCGTCTGCCGCAAGTTAAATGCCTGCGTGAGATCCTCGCTTTCAGGCGATTTGAAAGTGTCCGCCGCGTAAACGTTCGAGCAGAACGGACATACGTATTCGTCGCCCCTGCGTTCCAGCGTGCCGCCGCAGGTCATGCATCGAAAAAGCTGCATATTTTTCCTCCACTGTATAACATACGTAATTATTATAAAATGTTTTATATAACTTTGTCAATCTATTTATTAATTTATTTTTTATAGTATAAAAATATGAAAAACGGGGAATAAACGAAATATCGTAAGGAAAAAGGAAAAGAGAAAAATGAAAAAATTCTGTATAATCTTGATGATATTCACCATAATAATCATAGGGTCGGCGGCGTACTTTAAAAATAATCAAACGCATACCGAATACCTGAGAATACATATCCGCGCGGACTCCAACGAAGACGAGGCGCAGGCGGTCAAGTACAAGGTCAAGGGCGAAGTGGTCAAACTGCTCACCCCGCATCTTGCAGAGTGCCGCACGAAGGCGCAGGCGGAGGAAACGCTGAAAAGCCTGCTCGGCGAAATCGAAAAGACGGCGGACGCGGTGCTCGCGGCAAACGGATTTTCCTATCGTTCGAAAGCGAGCGTGCGGGAAGAGGAATTTCCCACGCGCGTTTATGAAGATTACACGCTCGACGCGGGTTTTTACGACGCGCTCATCATCGAACTCGGCTCGGGAAAGGGCGATAACTGGTGGTGCGTGGTCTATCCGCCGCTGTGTTTTACCGGCGGAGAGTGCGGATACGTATACAAAAGCAAGATTCTCGAGATCATCGAGAGCTTCACAAAAAAACAAACGGAGGAAAAATGAAGAAATTTCTGAAAATCGCCGCCGTGTTCATGATCATCTTTACGCTGGGTATTTGTTTGACCGGCGTAGTCGGGCGCGCGCCCGAAATCACGGTGAGCGCGGCGGTGTTGCAGCAGGGCAGCCGCGGCAACGACGTCACCACCCTGCAGAAAAAACTCAAGAACTGGGGCTATTATTTCGGCTCCGTGGACGGGATATTCGGTTCCCAGACAAAAGAAGCGGTCAAATATTTTCAAAGGAAGAACGGGCTTACCGCAGACGGTATCGTAGGAACAAAGACCCTTGCCGCGCTGGGCATGACGCTCGGCGGCTCCTCGTCTTCCACGAGCGGATATTCCGATTCCGACATCACGCTGCTTGCGCGGCTCATCTACGGTGAAGCGCGCGGGGAAAGCTATACGGGTCAGGTCGCCGTCGGCGCGGTTGTTTTGAACCGCGTGAAGAGCGCGTCCTTCCCCAACACCATTGCGGGCGTTATTTACCAGCCCTATGCGTTTACGGCGGTTGCCGACGGGCAGATCAATTTAGCGCCTAACGAAACGGCGCGCAAAGCCGCCATCGCGGCGATGAACGGCTGGGATCCCAGCTACGGCGCGATTTATTATTACAACCCTTCCACGGCGACGAGTTCGTGGATATTCTCAAGGCAGACCACGGTGGTCATAGGCGACCACGTGTTTGCGGTATAACGGAGGAAGAAGCATGTCAGAAAAGAAAAACAGCGCGCTTATAAAAGCGGAAAAAGCGGCGGACGATCCCGTTATCAAGCAGGACGCCGAACGCGAAGAAACGATACGCGCCATCAAGGAAAAACAAAAGGCGGACGAGCGGATTGCCAAGGCGCGGGCGAAGAATGCGAAAAAAGAACACCGCGCCGCGCTGAAAGCGGAAGAAATGCGGCAAAAGCAGGCGGCAAAAGCCCGCGAGGACGCAAAGAAAAAGGCGCAAAGGGAAAGAATTGCCCAAGAAAAAGCGAGAAAAGCCGAACTTGCGCGGGAAAGAAAAGCCGAAAAAGAGGCTCAAAAACAGCGCGTGAAACAGCAGAAAATGCGGCAGAAGCAAGCGAGAAAACGCGAGCGCGAAAACCGCCGCAAGGAAAACAAGGGTTACGGCGGCTGGATGGCTGCGGTCATCTCGCTGGGCGTGACGGTGCTGGTGCTTTCTTCGGTGCTCGCGATGACCATTTTCATGCCGACGTCTGCCGATAAACAGCTTGCGGCGATGTATGAAAAGTCTTATTACGACACCGTGACTTACGTCAACAATCTCGACAGTAATCTTTCCAAGGCGCTTGCGACCAAGGACGGAGAAGCGCTGCAAAAGTATATGCTGGAACTCGCCGTACAGAGCGAACTTGCGGAAAACGACATCAACCGTCTGCCGCTCGAGGACAGTGCGAAGTTCTACACCACAAAGCTTATCAATCAGATCGGGGATTACGCCAAATATCTCAATAAAAAGCTCATCGACGGCGAACCCCTGACGGAAAACGACATCGCGGCGCTCAAGCAGCTTTACGAAGCGAACAGGCAGTTTAAGGATAGTCTCGCGCAAATCACCTATAAGATGGGCGAAGGCTACGATTTCAAAAAGCTGGAAAAGGACGAAAACTTGCTCGGCGGCATGGAAGAACTGCAGAATTTGAGCGCGGAATATCCCGAACTCATCTACGACGGACCTTTCTCCGACGGGCAGAACCAAAAAGAAGTAAAGGGACTTACCGGTGAGGAAGTTACGTTGGAGCAGGCGCGCGAAATTTTCGTGGCGGTGTTCAACGATTACGGGATTTCCGAAATCGAGGACGCGGGCGAAACCAGCGGAATGTTCGATTGTTACAACTTCACCGCGGCGTCCGACGGCGCGCGCATCTACGCGCAGATCAGTAAAAAAGGCGGGCACGTCATACTGTTTGACTACTTTAAGGACTGTTCCGTCATCAATTACGACGGCGAGGATTTGATCCCCGTCGGGCAGGAGTTCTTAAAAAGCCTCGGCTTTGAAAACATGACCTGCGTGTGGGCGAGCAGTTCCCAGGCGGTAACGTCTTTGAACTTCGCTTACGAACAAAACGGCGTCATCGTGTATTCCGATCTGGTCAAGCTCACCGTTTGCCAGGAAACGGGCAAGGTGACGGGCATGGAAGCGGCGCCGTATTATATGAACCACGTGCAAAGGGAAATGCCCGCGCCCGCGCTTTCGGCAAGGGCGGCGGCGGAAAAAGTTTCGCCTACGCTGGAAATCACCGGCACGCGCATGGCGTATATTCCCAAGAGCGAAAACACCGAATGTCTGACCTATGAATTCAGGGCGGAAAAGGACGGAGAGATCTTCTACGTTTATATCGACGCCTTGAACGGCAGACAGGTGGAAATGTTTATGGTCATCAATACCGGCGACGGCACGATGCTCTTGTAACGAAAATACAATTTTTCTTTAAGTTTCCGACGCGACCGCGTCGGAAACTTTTTATGTTGACACAAAAAGCCGTTTATGCTATAATTTATCCGATTATATAATAAGGTGGAGATATGAATAAACATTTGCAGGCATTTGCTGAAAAGCAAGGTTGGAAAATTGACGGCAAAACGGCTTACGGCATGTTTTGCGGCTATCCCGTGAGCGTTACCGACGGTCTTGTATTCGTCGTCGCTTTCGGTTGCTCGATAAAGGAAAACGCGGCGGAACTCAAAGCATTTATCAATAAAAAGAATCTGAACGCCATTGTCGGCAATTTTGTCGTTGACGGGCAGGCGTTCGGATTTACGCTGTCGGGCTGGACGGCTAAGTCGGCGGCGGAAAAACTCGAAGGCGTGTTGCAAAAAGTCGCGGAAAAGCTCCGCGAGCTCGGTGTGGAAGAAAACGTTTGTCCGCTTTGCTTTGAACCGCTCGGCGAAGACGCGGTCGGCGTGCATGTCGGCGCCATTTATTACAAGGCACACGAAAAATGCGCGGAAGTCCTCAAAGGAGAATATGCCGAAACAACCAAAAAGCAGGATGCCGCTCCCGGGAACTATCTGTACGGCGCGCTGGGTGCGGTTCTCGGCGCTTTGGCGGGTTGTACCGCGTGGGTGGTCGTGTACGCCATCGGTTTTATTTCCGGTTGGGTCGCGGTTTTGATCGGATTCCTTTCGGGTCTGCTATACGATAAATTCGGCGGAAAAAACAACGCGCCGAAAATCGTCATCGTCGTCGCGGCGTCCATGATCTGCATGCTGCTTTCATTTTTCGGGTGTATGGTGGTCACCGTCAAAATCGCTATGGCGTCGCAGGGCATCGGCGGGGACGCGGTCATCATGTTCTTCGATTTGCTCAAGACCAACGAGGAATTTTCCCGCGCGGTTTTAGGGGATTTCCTGATGAGCGTCGTTTTCGGGCTGCTTGGCTGCGGCTATACGGTCTATGCGTTTGTCCGCAGCAAAAAGGCGGAAAAAGTCGGCGTTGTTGTGGATAAGTGAAAAAAATTTGCCGAAATCCTTGACAAACGCGCAAGACGTATGGTAAAGTTAAGAAAATTGAAAAACCGTTGAGACGGGGTAGTAACTTAAATGCAAGTCTTTAGAGAGCTTCGGGTCGGTGGAACGGAGCGGCGGAATTTAAGCGAATGGGCCGTTGAGGGCGGGCGCGAAAGGCAACGAGTAGCGGCCGACGTAACCTTGCGTCAAGAGGGGCCGTATAGAGGTACGGGTAACGAGGCGGCGTCAAAGCCGTAAAATTGGGTGGCAACACGGTAAAATATCGTCCCAAGCGATATTTTGCCGTGTTTTTGTTTATAACGAGGGTTTTATGAGAAAACTGATAATGCAATCCGAATTCCGATGGCGGTAAAAAATCTTTCTAAAAATCAAAAAATCGGAAAAAGGAGTAATGAAAAAATGAATAAGAAAATCCCTACGAAAATTTATCTTAGCGAAGAGGAAATGCCCAAGGCATGGCTGAATATCCGCGCGGCGATGAAGGAAAAACACGATCCTTTCTTAAATCCCGCTACGTTAAAACCCTGCACCGCGGAGGAGCTTTCTAAGGTGTTTTGCAAGGACGTGGTGGAGCAGGAGCTCGACCAGGACAACCTGTTTATCCCCATTCCGCAGGAGATACGGGACTTTTACAAAATGTACCGCCCGTCCCCGTTGACGCGCGCCTATTTTCTGGAAAAACTGCTCGATACGCCCGCGGAGATCTATTATAAATTCGAAGGCAACAATACCAGCGGCTCGCATAAATTGAACAGCGCGGTCGCGCAGGCGTATTATGCCAAAAAGGAAGGGCTGACTTCCGTCACCACCGAAACGGGTGCGGGGCAGTGGGGCACGGCGCTTTCCATGGCGTGCGCGTTTTTCGGGTTGGATCTCACCGTGTATATGGTCAAGGTCAGCTCGCAGCAAAAGCCGCATCGCCGCGAAGTGATGCGCACCTACGGCGCGAAAGTCGTTCCTTCGCCGTCGGATACGACGGAGGTCGGCAGAAAGATATTAAAAGAATTTCCCGAAACGGGCGGTTCGCTCGGCTGCGCTATCAGCGAGGCGGTGGAAAAGGCCGTAAATACGCCGAATTGCCGTTATCTGCTCGGCAGCGTGCTCGACCACGTCGTTCTGCACCAGTCGGTCATCGGTCTGGAAAGCAAGATCGCCATGGATAAATACAACATCACGCCTGATATCGTCATCGGTTGCGCGGGGGGCGGCAGCAACCTCGGCGGGCTCATCGCGCCCTTTATGGTCGACAAGATAAACAGCGAAAACGACATCGACTTCATCGCCGTGGAACCCGCGTCCTGCCCGTCCATGACGCGCGGCAAATACGTATACGATTTCTGCGATACGGGAAAGACGACGCCGCTCGCCAGAATGTATACACTCGGCAGCGGGTTCATGCCCAGCCCCAACCATGCGGGCGGACTTCGCTATCACGGCATGAGCCCCATCGTTTCCAAACTCTACCACGACGGCTACATGCGCGCCGTTTCCGTGGAACAGAGCGAGGTTTTTAAAGCCGCGGAAATGTTCGCCAAGGTGGAGGGCACTCTGCCCGCGCCCGAGTCGGCGCACGCCATCAAGGCCGCCATCGACGAAGCGCTAAAGTGCAAAAAGACGGGCAAGAAAAAAGTCATTTTGTTCGGTTTGACAGGCACGGGATATTTCGATATGACAGCATACGGCGCTTATAACGACGGCAAAATGGTCGACTATATCCCTACGGACGCCGACCTCGAAAAAGGATTCGTCACCATTCCCGATATCCCGCAGAACAAAAACGCGTAAATTTTCATTGTTTCCGCAGTTTGCGTGCAAACCGCGGAAACGGAAGGAAACAAACAGCGCCCCGCGGCGAACGCCGCGGGGCGCTGTTTGTTTAACGCGTGCGCCGGACTTTTTTTGAAAAAATCTTGACATGCGTTTTCCTTTGCATTATAATAAGTAAGAAAAGTAAGAAAATTCTTACCGACGGAGGGAGAAAAAATGACGAAACAGTTTCCCGAAGGGAAATATATGGCGACGGTAAAGATCGGGCCGAAAGGGCAAATCGTAATCCCGAAGGAAGTGCGGGACATGTTTGGCATAAGGGAGGGAGAAGCGCTGTTGCTGCTGGCGGATAAAGGGCAGGGCATCGCCATTCAGCCTTTCGAGTATACGGAGCGTTTTTTTAAAGAAGTTTATTCGCTTAAAGAAGAGGAAAAGGATAAATGAAGGCGCTGCAGGTCGAGAATCTTTATAAAAAGTACCCGACCTTTACGCTGGACGGCGTAAATTTTTCCGTGGAGGAAGGTCGTATCGTCGGACTCGTCGGCAGGAACGGCGCGGGCAAGAGCACGGCGCTTAAAGCCGTTATGCGGCTGATTTCCGCAAAGGGAAAAATCGAGGTGTTCGGGCGGGACTTTGCAAAATGCGAGGCGGCGGTGAAATCGGAAATCGGATTTGTGAGCGGCGGGTTTGATTTTTATCCGTATCAAAAAATCGGCAAAATCGTCCGCACGGTCACGTCATTTTATCCGACTTGGGACGAACGCGTTTGCCGTGAAAATCTTGTGCGTTTTAATATCGACGAAAACAAAAAGCCCTCGGAGCTTTCCGCGGGAATGAAGGTCAAGCTTTCCGTTGCGCTCGCGCTGTCTCACGGCGCAAAGCTTTTCGTCATGGACGAACCGACGAGCGGACTCGATCCCCTTTCGCGGGAAGAGTTCAACGACGTCGTGCTATCTCTTTCCCGCGAAACGGGGGCGAGCGTGCTCTTTTCCACGCACATCACCGCCGATCTGATGCGCGTCGCCGACGACGTCGTTTATATTTCCGACGGACGGATATTGAAGGACGCGCCCCTGAAAAAATTGCTCGGCGAGTATGAAAAGGTCACGTTTTCTTCCGAAACCGCGGCGAAAAACTGCGGCGCGGAAGTCGTCGGTCTGAAAACGGTCCGCGACGGCGTGGAAGGTCTGGTCGCATGCGGCGCGGAGATTTCGGGCGCGCTCCGCCGCGAAAACGCAGACCTCGATGCCGTGATGATTCATCTCGAAACGCAAAAAGCAAGGGGGACATCATGCTAAAGCTTATAAAAAAAGAATTTGCGCTCACGCTGCACCCGACAAACGTTGTGTTTTTGTTTTTCGCGGCGTTCGTGTTCATACCGAACTATCCTTACGAGGTGATGTTTTTCTTTTCCTCGCTTGCCGCGTATTTTGCCTGTCTTGCGGGACGGGAAAACAAGGATTTGTTTTTCACCTGCTCTTTGCCCGTGGAAAAAAAGGCGGTTGCTGTTGCCCGCGTGATATTTTTCGTGATTTTGCAGATCGCGCAGGTGTTGCTGTGCGCTCTGCTTTCCGTCGTGAAGACGGCGATAATCGATTTGCCCAACGCTGCGGGGACGGAAGCGAACGCCGTGCTTTGTGCCAACGGGCTCGTCATGCTGGGGATTTTTAACGCGATATTTTTCCCCGCATATTTTGCAAATCCCGAAAAGATAGGGAAACCTTTTGTTTTCGGAGCGGCGGCAGAATTCGCGGTCGTCGCGCTCGCCATAACGGCTTGTTTCGCCGTTCCGTTCGCGCGCGACGTGCTTGATACGCCCGATCCCGCGCATTTCGGCGCAAAGCTTGTTTATCTCGCCGTAGCCGCCTGCCTGTATGCCGCGCTAACGGCGTTTGCGGCGTTGCGCTCCGCGGGGAATTTTGAAAAAACAGATTTATAAACAGAAAATTTTATAAGCTTCATGAAAAAAGACATTAAAATTTGAATGAAAATAAAAAGGAGGATATCAACATGCGTACGATTGCGGTAAAAGGGACGGGGAGCATATCGGCAAAACCCGACCTCATAACCATAGCGTTTTCGTTGGAAAGCGCGGATAAGGATTACGAAAAACTGATGCGCCGTTCGGCTGAAAAGACGGATGCGCTGGGGGCGTGTCTGGAAAAAGTCGGATTTGCGAAAACGAGTTTGAAGACGACGGATTTTAACGTCGATGCGCGATACGATAACGAAAAAAACGAAGAAGGCGTGTATGTAAGGAAATTTAAAGGCTACGTCTGCATACATAGAATGAAAGTCGAATTTGATTTTGATGCCGAAAGGCTTGCAAAAACGTTGCAGGCTGTTGCGGGTTGCGCGGCAAAACCAGAACTAAACATATCGTTTACGGTAAAAGACTCCGACGCTGTCAGCGAAGCGTTGCTGCGCGCGGCTTGCGAGAACGCGAAAAACAAGGCGAAGGTGCTGTGCGACGCGTCCGGCGTGAAGCTCGGCGCGCTCGTTTCCGTCGATTACGACTGTAAAAAGCATGATTTTGTTTCCCCAACGCGTTACGCTGCGGCAAACGACTGTATGGCGGCGCCGCTCTTGCGTTCTTGTGCGGCTGTCGATTTCACGCCCGAAGACATCAAGGTGAAAGATACCGTCGCTTTCGTTTGGGAAATCGAATGACATATTATCGATCAAAAAAGCGCAGGCTGTTCAAGCCTGCGCTTTTTTATAAACGTTTTCGCTATTATTGCGGTTTGATGACGCATTCGCCCGTTTTGGCGTCCTGAAACAGCATCCAAAAGCCGTCGCCTTTCATCTCGAAAATGGAAAGGGGGATAAACGTGCAGTATCCCGCCAGCTCTTTGGGGGGCGTGGGGGAATATTTTGCGGGCACGCCGTAACAGATGTATCGTGGTTGCTTTTTCTCCCGCACGATGCCGACGAGGTAATAATTGCTCTTGTAATCGACTTTTACCCAACTGCTGTCGGGAATGGTCGCTTTCAGGCAGTCTTCCTCGGGATATTCGGCAAAAATGCGGTCGAGTTCTTCCTTTACGCTTGCGTAATAGTCGCCTTGGAAGCTTTTGCCGAAAGCAGCGTGGAAACCATTTTCGCTCCCCGCCGTTTCTTCTTTTTCTCCGCCGTCTTCATCTTTGCCTTGAGTATCAGCATGGTCATCGAGTTGATATACGTTTTGTTCATCTTCTATCTCTTCCTTTATTTTCAGCGCGGAAACGTCCGCGTCTTCGCTTAAATAGTAGTTTTCCGTCGCCACGGCGGTGTCGTCGTAATCGGGCGGAAGGCTTTCTTCTATGACCTCCGCTTTCGGCGCGGCGTCCTTCGGCGTAAAAGAAACCGTTTCTTCCGCCTCTTCGCTATTCGGTTTTTCCGTCGCCGCAGGGCTTTTAATCGGTTTATCCGCCTGCGCCTTAAAGTAACGCTCATGCAAAAACTCCGTCAATCGTTCCGTCTCGTAAGGCATGTCGCCCGCGCCGCAGGCGACGGGGACGACGGTCTCTCTCACGTATGCGACTAAGCATACGAAGCCGCCGTTAGTGATATTTTCCGCATATTGTTTGGAAAAGGAAAAGGGGGAAGTCCCCAGCTCTTCCGCATACATCTTTCCGCCGGGAAAGAGCAATACCGCGTAATAGCCGCCTTCGGTCACCGCCGCAAAGTTGATGAGCGAAAGGTTGATCTCGACGGCGCCGTCCTGCTCCGCCCGCGCAACGCCGCTCACCGCCCGTCCGTTGACGGAAAAACCGGGCGTGAGTTCTTTAAGTACCAGAAATTTTTTTGCGTAAGCCATAAGTTCTCCCCGAAAAGTTCTTACCTTAACTTAATTCAATATATGTTCCATAATAATATATATGATAATTTTTCCGAAAAAAAAGGGAAAGAAACGCGATTTTGTCGAAAAAAGAAAAAAATATGCCGCGATATTTATTTTTCCGCGAGTTTGAGAAAAAAACTTTACATTTGACATTTTACGTGCTATAATGCAAACTGAGAAACGATAGGATATGGGGAGGCGATATGCTCCGAATGTTCCAGTTTCGCCGACTTTTTGTGTTTTTAGGTATAAATTAAGCCGTTTCGGGTATAAAAAAGGAAACCGAAAAGCCGCAAAAAAATTCGTCAGAAAAAATTTTTATATAGGAGAAAGATTATGACAAGCAACAAAAAAGTATTGGCATTTATCGAAGAGACCAAGGCTTTGTGCGATCCCAAAGAAGTCGTTTGG
>CASETU010000131.1 GCA_949290895.1 uncultured Bacillota bacterium | reverse complement strand
CTTCCGCCGAGGCGTAGGCGCAGACGGCGTTGATGACCGTACCGCCCCTCAGGTTTTTGAAAGCGCCTTTGTACGGCAGGCGGAACACCACTTTATTCGGACCCTTTTCCGCATAGACCACGGGAAAATCGCCGTCGGGAGAAAATCCCCATTTCGGGAACTTGCCGCCGTGTTCTTTAAAATATTTCACGTCCGCCCAGCCCGATTCTTCGTTGCAGCCGACGAAAAAACGCACTTTTTTGCGGAATTTCAAGCCGCTTTCCTTGAGTTCGTACAGCGCGTACAGACACAAAAGCGTGGGACCCTTGTCGTCGGTGGTGCCTCTGCCGTAATACTTGCCGTCCCGAAAGGTGAGCGTGTACGGGTCGGTGTTCCAGCCGTCGCCCGCGGGAACGACGTCGAGATGTCCGATGATGCCCAGCTCTTCCCCTTCTCCGAAAGTGAGTTCGCCGAGGTAGTTATCGTAATTTTTCGTTTCAAAACCCATGCGTTTTCCGATGGCAAGAAAATCATGGAGTGCGCGCTTTACTTCTTCCCCGAAGGGAGCGTTTTCTTTTTTTTCGCCCTGCACGCTTTTGGAAGAAATGAGCAGCGCGAGGTCTTTGAGAAAGGATTCCTTATTTTTCATAAATCACCGATATGTTCAATAGATTATTATTATTTTATTCTATTTTGCGAAAAAATGCAAAAGAAACGCACGCAAAAATCAAAATTTTCCCTTAAGGCGAGTTTTTACGGCGGAAACGATTGATTTTTTATAAAAATATGGTAAAATTGATACGTATGGACGATAAAAATATTTACAGCGGACACCGCAAACGCATGACGGAACGGTTTTTGAAATATCCCGATTCGCTGAGCGAACACGAGGTGCTGGAGATCATGCTTTATTCCGCTTTGCCGAGAAAGGACACAAACCCTTTGGCGCATAAACTGCTTGCCGTGTTCGGCTCGCTGGAAAACGTGCTCGGCGCGGACGCGGCGGTTTTGAAAAGCGTGGACGGCGTGGGCGACAAGGTGTGCTTATCGCTCAAACTTTATGCGCGCGTCGGAAACATTTTAAGCGAAAAAAAGTCCGTCAAAAAGGAAAAATTCGTCTACCTTAAGATGAAAGAACAGCTCATACGCGAACTCGGCGAGCTTTCGGAAGAAAGATTCTTTTTGTATCTGCTCGACGAAAAGAGCGTGATATTGACGCGCCTTTGCTTTTCCGCGGGGCGGCAGGAAGAAGTGTTTATCGACCCGAAAGAACTTGCGAAAAGCGTAGTCGTGCTGCGACCAAAACGCGCGGTGGCGATACATAATCACCTGAGCGGCAACCCTGCCCCGTCGCTAAAAGACGACGAGACGACGGAAAAATTATATAAACTGCTCGCTCTGCACGGCGTGGAACTTTCCGACCACATCATCGTTTCCGGCGGACGGGCGTTCAGCTATCATTACAGCGATAAATTAGAACAAATCAAACAGCGGTAAAAGGAGAAATCATGGCAGAAAAAGTAAGAACGAGATTTGCGCCCAGCCCCACGGGCTATCTTCATATCGGCGGGCTGAGGACCGCCCTTTACGGTTATCTTTACGCAAAACAGCGCGGCGGCGACTTTATTTTGAGGATTGAAGACACCGATTTGCAGCGCTACGTGGAAGGCAGCGTGGAAATCATTTACGACACGCTGAAAGATTCCGGCATCATGTACGACGAGGGACCTGACGTGGGCGGAAATTACGGTCCGTACGTACAGAGCGAAAGAAAGGATATTTATACCGAATACGCGAAAAAGCTCGTCGAACTCGGCGGGGCGTATTACTGTTTCTGCGACAAGGAAAGGATCGAGTCTTTGCGCGACGAGAACGGCAACTGCCGTTACGACAAACACTGTCTGCACCTTTCCAAAGAGGAAATCAATCAAAAGCTGGCAAGCGGCGTGCCCTACGTGATACGGCAGAACATCCCCGAGCATGGCGCGGGCAGCTATCACGACCTCGTTTACGGGGATATTTCCGTGGACTTCAAGGACATGGAAGACGGCATTTTGATAAAGAGCGACGGCATGCCGACGTATAACTTCGCCAACGTGGTGGACGACCATCTAATGGGCATCACGCACGTGATACGCGGCAGCGAATACCTTTCCTCCACTCCGAAATACAACCTGATGTACGACGCGTTCGGCTGGGAACGCCCCGTATACATTCACCTGCCCCCCATTATGAAGGACGAGCGGCACAAGCTTTCCAAGCGCAACGGCGACGCCAGCTATGCGGACTTTGTGGAAAAAGGGTTCGTGAAAGAGGCGATCGTCAACTATATCGCACTGCTCGGCTGGAGCCCCAAGGAAAACATCGAAAAGATGACCTTGAAGGAGCTTACGGAGCATTTTTCGCTGGACGGCATTTCCAAATCGCCTTCCATTTTCGACGAAACCAAGATGCGCTGGCTTTCCGGCGAATACATCAAGGAGATGAGCGACGAGGAATTTGTCGAACGCGGCATGCCCTTCTTCAAAAAGAGCAAAGTCTACGGCAAATACGACTTAAAGAAAATCGCCGCGCTTTTAAAAACCCGCATAGAGACCTTTGCGGAAATTCCCGAAAAGGCGGACTTTTTGGAAGAGTTCGGCGAATACGACTTGGCGCTTTACACCCATAAGAAGATGAAGACCGACCTCGAAATCGCGAAAAAAGTCCTGCCTGCGGCGCGGGAACTGCTTGCATCGCTTGACAGTTTTGATTTTCAGACGCTGCACGACGAGCTGATGGCGCTTGTCGGGCGCCTGGGCATGAAGAACGGGCAGGTGCTTTGGTGCGTGCGCATCGCGATAAGCGGCAAGGAATCCACCCCCGGCGGCGTGATGGAGATCGCCGAACTTTTGGGCAAGGAAGAGACCTTGAAACGCCTTGATTATTCCATCGGGCGGCTGAACGCGTAATGGAAACCAAGGAATTTTTCTATAAATTGAAAAAGCACGACGTGGCGGATATCATCAAGGTGGGGTGCAGCGTTTGTCTGTTTATTCTGCTGTTGATTTTATCCGTACAGGGCGGAAAAAGGTGGTATCTTTCGCTTTCCTTTTCGCTCGTGCTGTTTGCCGTGTTCGAGATCAATTCCTTTTTTGTGAAAAATCTCGTCGTAAAGACGGTTTTTTATGCGGTGGAATACGTCATCTTGCTGGTATATTCGCTGCTCTTTTCCCTGCCGTTTTTATCGACGCTTTACTCCCTTATTTTAGTGGACTTTTACATGAACAATTCGCTGAAAGCCAACTGCGTGTTCGGCGGTTGTTCCTTTGTGGCGTACGCCTTAAGTATAACGGTGCGCGATTACTTGCTCAATCGGGAAGAATTCGTGCTTAGCGCGGCGTTTGCGGCGGTCATCAACGAATTTATCGTGTTCTCGCTGGTGTTCACCATCGCCAACATGCTCTACGTCATTTTGAAAAAGAACAAAGAGGTCGTGAAGAACCTGCAGGAAGTCGCCGAACGGGAGAAAAAGCTGCAGGAGGCAAACGAAAACCTCAAGGAGATGGCAAAGCTCGAGGAGCGCAACCGCATCGCCAAACAGATACACGACACCACGGGACATTCCATCACGACCATCATCATGCAGACGGAGGCGGCGAAACTGAAATTCGACACCGACCCCGCGGAGGCGAAAAACAAAATCATTTCCGCAAACATGCAGGCGGTGACCGCTTTGGAAGAGCTGAGAAAGTCCGTGCGTGTGCTTTCCGGCGAATACGTGCCTTTCAATCTCATATCCTCTCTCGACAAAGCGATCGCCGACACTATGGAGGGTACGGACATCGTGATACGCGCGAAGTATCCCGAAGAGGCGGACGTCGACGAGGAAATAGGTTTTTTCATCTACGCGTCTTTGAAAGAAGGGCTGAACAACGGTATCCGCCACGGGCGCGCGACGGCGTTTTTCTTCGAGTTGAAGATTTCCGACGGCGAGATAAAGTTTATCCTTTCGGATAACGGCACGGGCGCGGAAAACTTTAAAGAAGGGTTCGGGCTTTCGACCATGCGCGCCACCGCGGAGAAATTCGGCGGCAAGGCGTCGTTTTATACGGCGAAGGACGAGGGCATGGAAATCACGCTCACCCTGCCCGCGCACGTGATAAAAGGAGAGAAAAATGATTAAAGTCATCATCGCGGACGACCAGAAAATCCTTGCGGAAGGCATCAAGACCGTGCTGGAAACTTCCAGCGAGATAAAAGTCATCGCGCTGGCGTGTGACGGCGAGGATTGTCTGAAGAAAATCGAAACGGAAAAGCCCGACGTGGTGCTTTTGGATATCCGCATGCCCAACATGAACGGCGTTATCGCCACGCGGGAAATCAAGAAAAATTATCCCGAGATAAAAGTCGTCATCTTAACGACGTTCGACGACAGCGACTATATCCTGGACGCCATCAATTACGGCGCCAGCGGTTATCTTTTGAAGGATATCAACGCCTCTTCCCTGATAGACGCCGTGGTCAACGCCTATAAGGGCGAGCTGATTTTGCCGACGAATATCGCAAAGAAGATAACCGCCGCGGCGAAAATGGTTACGGCGGGCAAGGAAATCAAGTTGAAACGCGCCTTTCAGCTTTCCGACCGCGAGACGGAGATAGCGATGATGGTGGCGGAAAATTTCAATAACCGCCAGATATCCACCGCGCTGGAAATCAGCGAGGGCACGGTGCGCAATTACATCAGCGGTATATATATCAAGCTGGGTGCGGCGAACCGCGCGCAGGCAAAGGAAATCATCGAAAACGCGATGAAAAACGACGGCTGAGTTTTAAGCGAGAGGAAAATCAAAAGAAATCCGTTTGCGCGGCTACGTTCGCGCAACGAAAAAAAACGCGGAAAGCAATTTTTTGCTTTCCGCGTTTTGTATTTTACCATAAAGAATATGAGCGAAGTTGTCGGCGTATAAAAGGTGCGACGAAAAAAATCATCTCGCGTTAAAAGCGCCTTTCAAAAGGGCGGTCTGCGTGCCCGTGATGTAATCGATGGGGTTGACCGTGCCGAACAAAATGCCGAAGACGTTAATGCTCATGATGCCGCTTGCGACTTTAGACGCCGCCAGCAGGTTTTTGAATCCTTCCAAAAATCCGAAGGGAAGGATATCCACCACCGAAAGGGCGATATAGACGACGATGAATCCCTGTATCGCGCCGAGCAGCAATCCGAGCAGGCGGTTGACGGAACCCAGCACGGGGATTGCGTTGACCCCTTTGAAAAGTTTTCCGAGCAGGAAAAAGAGTATGCGGAACAGGATATAGCACAGAATAAACCCGATGACGACGGCGATATAATACGCGAACGTCGGCGCGAGCACTTCGACGACGGGCGTTTCGGGCGGGACGGAACCGTCGGAGGCGATTTTCAAGAGCAGCTGCACGATAAACTTCGGCACGAAAAGCGAGCCGAGGTTGTTTTCGTTTACGAGGGAAACGGGCATATTCATCAGCTCTTCCCCGAATAAATTCGGCAAAGCGCCCGCCAAAGACTCGCTGATCTTATCCGTCATGCCGAAAACGCGGTTTAAAAAAGACGCGGCGTTGCTGCACAGGACGAAGGAAAGCACCAGCGTCAATATTCCCGCGAGAAAGCTGACGATGAGCGAAGTAAAGCCCTTTATAAAGCCGTAGACGGCAAATACCGCCATTAAACAGATGAGTATGACGTCGATCGCGGCGTTGGAAGATAAAAGACAGTTGAACATAATTTTTCCTTACCTTACAATATTACCACAAAAAAACGAGAAATACAACCCCGCGGCAGGTATATTTTTTTGCATAGAGGGTAACATTATACCGTAACGCGGCGAAAAAGACGCCGCGGCAAACAAAAACAAGGCGGCGGCGCGATGAAAACTTATACCTTTAACGTGTTCAACAAGTATGCAAACAACGGCATTTTTCAGGCTTTGAAGGAATTTAACGGCGATAACGCCGCGCCCATCGTGGTGTGCGTGGGGAGCGATTTGGTCTTGGGAGATTCTTTGGGACCGCTCGTCGGAACGTTTTTAAAGCAGAGAAACGCAGGCGCCTATATCTACGGCACGTTGAATCAGCCCATCACTTCCAAAGAAGTGGAATACGTCAGGCGGTATTTAAAGCAGCTGCACCCGAAATCGATGGTCATCGCCATCGACGCGGCGGTGGGCGAGGCGGACGACGTGGGGCTTATCAAGGCGGTGGATAAGGGGCTGAAACCGGGACTCGGCGTGAACAAGGATTTGAGTGAGATCGGCGACGTGAGCATCATCGGCGTGGTGGCGGTCAAGTCCTTTAAGAATTATCAGCTTTTCAACCTTACGCGGCTGAGTTTGATTTACCGTATGGCTGAAACCATCGCGCGCGGCATTTCCGATTACGTGGATTATTACCGCACGGAAAACGGCGCGCAGAAAGAAGTTATTTAAACGAAAGCAAAGCGCTTTTGTAAGTCAAAGGTGCAAGAAAATTTATTTTCGTTCATCATATTTCCCCCCTTTTATATAAATAAAGCGCGCGCCCGCGAATTTCGCGG
>CASETU010000130.1 GCA_949290895.1 uncultured Bacillota bacterium | reverse complement strand
ATTCAGATATTCTCTGATTGCCGGATCGGTTTTATCGTAAATAGATTCCGTTTCGCCGAAATCGCTCAGCGGATCTTTGAAAATATCAGAAACGTCTGCCAGAGAACCCGAAGAAGCAAATACATCGTAATCCACTTGTTCGGTAAAGACGATCTGCTCTTTTACGGAAGGAAGTTTCATAAGGATATTGCCGCCGTGAAACGTGGTTTTATCGGGATTGATTTTTACTTCCACGCCCTTTTTGCCCGTGCCCGGTTCAAACTCAAAATCCTTATATTTTTCTTCAAAGCGGCTCGCCGCCTCATACAGCCACTGCGTCCCTACGCCGCCGTCATAGTTGCCGATATACAGCTGTGTTTTCGTTTCATCGATGGGCTCGCCGATCCGCTCTCCGCAAGCGGAGAACAAACTCATAGTCCCCAGCGCCGTTACCGCCGCCATAATAACCGCTGCAAATTTTTTTAACATCGTTTTAACCTCCATTTATATCATGTTGTTCTTATAGCAATCAATCAATTTTTTACGGCTTGTTTCGTCCAGCATGCCGTTCGGACGACGGGGAATCCCCGCATCGTATCCCTTATATTGCAATAGAACTTTTACGCCGTGGAACAAATTTACGGCGCAAAGCTCCGTAGTGATGGCATTCGCCTTGCACTGCACTTCGTACGCCGATTTACAATCGTTGCTTTCAAGATAAGAAAGTATCTTTTTATAATGACCGAGATAACAGTTGAAGGTAGTGCCGATTGCCCCGTCAGCATTCATTGCCATTGCCGAAATAAAACATTCGTCTTTACCGCTGATCACCTCTTTTTTGGTCATTTCGTGCAACTGCTGCATTTCATAATAATCGAAACTCGTAAATTTGATGGAAGTGATATTCTCCCGTCCGTCCATGATCTCCGCCAACTGCACGGCGCTTAAGTGATTGCCGGTATTAGAAGGTATGTAATAAATCATGAGCGGCAGTTTTACGGAATCCGCCAAATCCCAGTAATACCTTTTTATCGATTCAAAATCATAGGAAAAGTAAAAGGGCGGAACGCTTGAAATCATACTCGCGCCGGACTTTTCCGCATGAACGGCAAGTTCTTTGGAAAGCCTTGTTCCGATTGCGCCAACGTGCGCGATCACAGGCGCGCCGTCAGCGGCGGAAATAACCGTTTCAAGCGTTTTCATTCGCTCTTCTTTTGTCATCAGAAAACATTCGGCACTGCTTCCGCCTGCATAAATTCCGTCAGCGCCTTCCGATAACAGCCCTTTCGTTATCTTTTTCAAAGCCTCGTAATTTACCGTTTCATCTTCGCGAAAAGGCGTTATGATCGGCACATACAATTTTTTCATTTTTATATCTCCCATTCTTTATATATCACACTTGCCAGTCTGTCATCTCCGCAATACTGATACCAAACAGTAAGAATATTGCCGTTTTTTAACTGCACGGAAGCAGGATAACCGATATCGGCGTTGGATACGTTATCTTCCAAAATAATCTCTTCACCCCAACTGACGCCGTCATCTTTGCTTAATTTTGCCCGAATACCGTAAGGCTTTTCCCTCCTTCCGTATACGAGCAATACGTCGCCGTCTTGCAACCGCAGAAAATGCGGCGGCGCGCCGTGTATGCCGGACGGCTGCCACTTGCCGAATTTTCCGTTTTCGATTCGGTTAAAGTAAATGCTCATATCGGCATAATTATCTTTTGCATGCGATCTTGCCGCGACAAATACGCTTTTATCGAGACACTCGAATCCGTGCGGTTCACATAAAAACACATCGTCTTCCGCAGGCGGCGCGGCAACTGGTTCGCTCCAATGTAAGCCGTCCTCGGATTCTATATAATAAATACCTTCATTCAAACACTCAGGCCACTTTACATCTTCGTCTCCCATAAACGCCCTGCCTATATAAAGCAGTTTATCCGACAGCGCAATCGGACCGTGCGGAGCAGTGACGGGAACCTTAAAAAACTTGCCGAATTTTTTTCCGTCGCCTACTGCGCAAAGAGAGCCGAACCATTTACTCTCATCTTCGTCCGTCACGCCGTCAAGATGCTTTTTTATCAGCTCAACTTCTCCCTCCGGCCTGCCGTTCGGCCAACGCACCAAAGTCTTTCTTTGAAATTCCCGAGAATTGTTAAAAGTAGTTACGATCACGCGATCTTTAAATACCGTAATCCCGCCGTCGCGGTCGTCAAGCGGACTGTTGAGCAGTACTTCTTGCGGCGACCAAGTATTTCCCTCATCATACGAACGGGAAATCAACAGTTTTCCGAACGGACAAATATGATTACGGCGTCCGCCAGACCATACAGCCGCTAGCCCTCCGTCCGGCAAACGGGCAATACTGGGCCAATAGTTGCCGAAAGTTCCGTCAAATGAAGCGATTACGCCTTTTCTTACTGGTTTCATAATACACTCCTAAGCAAAATTTTAACTTTGCATTCATATTATAAATCCGCATTTTGCGATTTTCATTAACAATGATACAAAAAAACATAACAAAATTATTTTTTTTTGCAAAATTCTTGTTTTTATTTTTATCATTGTTATATAATAGAGGAAACAAAAGGAGAATCTTATGTCTAAATTCTACGCGTATTACTATATCGGAAATCAACCGAACAATAACTCGCAGGATCTGAATTATCAACAGCCCAAACTTTTATCGATGACAAAGATTCAAAACGAAGATCCGCGAGAACATTCCGTTCATCTGCACCCGCATCTCGAAATATTTTATTTTGAAAGCGGAGAAGGCTCATTTTTTGCCGATCATCACGTATACAACGTGAAAGCACACGATATGATCGTAGTAAACGCGAGGACTTTACACGAACAATATTCCTCCACCGAAACACCCCTTTTATATTATTGTCTTGCCGTGGACAATCTTAAAATTTCAAATCTTGAAAAAAATTGCATAAGCACGCTTCCTTTTAATCAACACAGCTTCAATAACAAAAATAATCCGATTTACCGTTACATTCAGGCAAGTTTAACGGAACTCAAAAGCCAGAAACTCGGTTACCTTTTGGAAGTTCACGGAATTTTGAATCAAATCCTTGTGGAAATTTGCCGTATGTTCAACGCGGACAGCCCCGTGGAATCTCAACTGCCCATCAAAAATAAAAATAATGCCAAGATTATAAAACAATACATCGATTCAAACTATAATCAGGATATCACGCTGGTACAACTCTGTTCCATGATTTACGCATCAAAAGCGGCGCTGACTTCCCTTTTCAAGGAAGTTTACGGAATCAGCGTAATGCAATATCTGACGAAAGTTCGTTTATCACAGGCACAATTTTTACTGAGAGATACCGACATGTCCATTACGGAAATTTCTACTCGCGTAGGTTTTAATAACCCGACGTATTTTTCGGAAATTTTTTCAAAACACATGCAGCTGACGCCCAGCGAATACAGAAAAAACGAGAAGACTAAAAATAAATAACTAAAAAAACAAACAACCTAAAAAGCCGTCTTGTGATATGCACCCCAAAAGTTGGACACTTTTGGAGGTGCATATTTTATGTCAAGGAAGAAGAAATTT
>CASETU010000129.1 GCA_949290895.1 uncultured Bacillota bacterium | reverse complement strand
CACTTCCCCCGCGTACGCCTTAAAGGACAAATCGTCGAGCGCGACTTTTACCTGCACGTTCGTGCGCTCTATCTTGCGCTGTTTTGCGGACAGCCGAAAGGTCTTTCTCAGCCGCTGTACATCGAGAACTTCCCGCATAATGCTCCTTTTTTCAATTTTATTCCAAAATAATAGTAGCAATGCCCTTTGAAAAAGTCAAGCGTGCAGATACATTCCGCGAAAAAAACGCCGCGGAAACCTTTTTACGGCACGTTTCTCTTGCATAAGCAAAGCCACTTATGCGCACATTATATAATGCGCAAGTCTATTTTGTCAAGCGATTTCGACTCTATAATTATATCATGTATAAATCAGATAATTTGCAGGTGAGATGATGAAACTTAGGATTTTGGAAATTTTAAAAGAGCAGGGCAAAAGCAAATACTGGCTTTATATGCAGCTTGGACTGAGCTATCAGAATTTTAACCGCTTGGTAACGGGGCAAACGAATTCGATTAAATTTGAAAACCTGAAAGCGCTTTGCGACATACTCGGCTGTACGCCGAACGATTTATTCGAAGAATATAAAAACGCCAAATAAAACGTATCTGCCGAAAAAATGCCGCCCGCCGCTTTTGAAAAAGCGGCGGGCGGCTATAACGGCGCGCTAAATGCGGCTGAAAATAATTTTTATATTGACGCGGGCTACGCGTCTTTTTTTCTTTGCTGCGCAAGCGAAAATTCAGCCGAGCAAGAGATCGTGAATCAGCTTTACGTCGCCGAAAAAGCGGTACGCGTCGATACCCGCGGCTTTTGCGCCCGACACGTTTTGAGCAAGGTCGTCGAAAAACACGCATTCTTCCGCGCGCAAATCAAACCTTTCGAGCAATATCCGATATATTCGCAAATCGGGCTTAACGACTTTTTCGCACCCCGATACGACGAACCCGTCAAAGCTGTCGAACACGCGGAAAAAGCTCAGATTTTCGTAAAAATATTGCGGCGCGTTGGAAAGGAGAAACAGCTTATACCCCCGCTTTTTCAACGCCGCGACGGTATCTTCTATCCCTTCGATATAGGGCGTGCGGGTAAACCATTCGGCAAAAAAGCGCCTGCATGGAACGTGCAGCCGTTCGGGCAGGCGGGCAAGCGTTTCTTTTAAGTACGCATTGTAATCGTAGCCCGCGTCCACCTTTGCCCAGTCTTCGCCGATCGCCTTTTTCAATACGGGGAAATCCGCCTCGCTTTCGGCAAAAGAGCAAATCAACGCGTCGATGTCCGTCTTGCAGATGACGTTCCCGTAATCGAAAATCACGTTTTTTATCATTTCAGATATGCCTCCAAACGGTAGATGGGAAAATGATTCAAGGAAAAACGCTCTTCGTATTCCGTCGTCACGTTGCCCTCGAACCCGCTTTTATGCAAATCGAGGGAGATATTGCGCAGAGCAAACCCGTTTTTCGTAAAGCTTTCTATCGAATATTCAAAAAAGTGCATATTGTCGGTTTTTTGCCACACGTCCCCGCCGTTTTTAAGCAGTTTTTTGTAAATTTCAAGAAAACGCGCGTTGGTCAGCCTGCGGTTTTCGTAAGAATTTTTGGGATACGGACAGGAAAAGTTTAGATATATCCGCTCCGCGCAGTGCGCGGGCAGGAAACATTCGGCATTTTCCGCGCTGAGATTCAAAAAACGCACGTTCTTCACCCCCGCGACGCTCGCTTTTTCTGCCGCCGCCACGATGACGTTGGAAAGCTTTTCGATGCCGATAAAATTCCTTTCGGGGTGTTTCAGCGCGGTTTCCACGATGAATTTCCCGCGCCCGCAGCCGAACTCCACTTCTACGGGGTTATCGTTGCCGAAAAGCGCATTCAAATCGAAAAGCGCGGTTTTTTCTTCCATGCTCTTTTGATAAAATTCGCGGCTTTCCAGAACGTACAAAATGTCCTTTTGCGCATCGAGCCGCTCGGTCAAGTGTTTTTTCTTACGCATTCTCATGCGATTATTTTAACATATCGATAAAAATTTATCAAGCGCGCAAATGCCCATCGAAATTTATCTTGCGAAAAAAGTCTTGATATTCCTTGAAAATTATGGTAATATGTTTTTAAAATCTGCATATATTTATAGGAAGGAGACTTTTTATATGAGAAAAATTATT
>CASETU010000128.1 GCA_949290895.1 uncultured Bacillota bacterium | reverse complement strand
TTTACACAATCGGAGCCTTTTTTCAAGACTCATCGGTAAACCTCTTTTCAACCACGCGACTATCGCGTGGTTTTCTTTATACAAAAAAACGGACAAACGTCCGTTTATTTCAGCCACAGCCACATCAAGAGCACGGTAAGGGCGAATCCGCCCAAAATACAAAGCATCATCGGCAGATACGCGCGCAAAGCGCCGCGGAAAGCCGCGCGCTTTTCGCGGCCGCTCATATTCAGTTTTTCCGCGTTTTCACGCTTTTCCCGCTCGTCTTTTCCGACGTACCACGGCATGCCCTCTACATTCATGTTGACGACGGTCCTGTCGTCGTTTTCCGTATCATTCTTCTTTTTCACCCTGTTTTTTCTCCTCGTCGTACAGGTGGCAGGCTACGAAATGCCCCTCGCCGTGTTCGATGAATTGCGGCGGAACTTCCTTGCATATCTCCATGCAATGTTCGCAACGGGTATGGAATTTACAGCCCGAAGGCGGATTGGCGGGGCTGGGAATGTCCCCTTTCAATATAATCCGTTTCATCTTGGAGCGCGGATCGGGCACGGGGACGGCGGAAAGCAAAGCCCGCGTGTAGGGGTGCAACGGCTCGTCGAATATCTTATCGGTCGGCCCCTTTTCCACCATACTGCCCAGATACATGACGCCGACTTCGTTGGAGATGTGTTTTACCACCGAAAGGTCGTGCGATATGAAGATATAAGAAAGCCCGTGCTGTTCTTGTAAGTTCTTAAGAAGGTTTATGATCTGCGCCTGCACCGAAACGTCGAGCGCGGAAACCGGCTCGTCGCAGACGATGAGTTGCGGATTGAGCGCCACGGCGCGCGCGATACAGATACGCTGTCTCTGTCCGCCGGAGAATTCGTGCGGATAGCGGTTGTAATAATACGGGCGAAGCCCGCAGCTTTCCATGACCTTGACGACGTAGTCCTTGATTTCGTTTTTCGGCACGATCTTATGCTGCAAGACTGCCTCCCCGATGATCTCCCCGACGGTCATGCGCGGAGAAAGCGAGGAATACGGGTCCTGAAATATCACCTGCAACTTCGGGCGAAGTTTGCGCATCTGACTTCTGCTGTAGTTCGTGATGTCCTCGCCGTTAAAGTAAACCTTTCCGTCGGTGATGTCGTAAAGCTTTAAAAGAGTGCGCCCCATGGTGGTTTTTCCGCACCCCGATTCGCCCACGATGCCCAGCACGCTGCCGCGCTTCAATTTAAAGCTCACGTCCTCCACCGCGTGCACGCAGACCTGCACCTTTCCCGTAAGGCTCTTTTTCAGCGGAAAATATTTTTTCAGGTGCTCGACCTCGAGGATATATTCCCCGCCGCGACTGTTTTCAGCCTGCTCTTCCGAGCGGACGGGTTCTTCTTGCACCGTTTCAGCCTGCACGTTTTCCTTTTTTTCGTTCATGATGACCTCTTAATGTCTTTGCGCGTACCGATAGCACGCCACGCAATGCGTGGGGCTTACCCAAACGGTTTCGGGATATTTGCCCGCGCATTCCTTTACGCATTTGTCGCAACGCTCCCTGAAGTAGCAATAATCGGGCAGATTGACGGGATTGGGAACGTTCCCGGGGATATTGTAAAGCCTGTCCACCTTTTTGTTGACGACGGGCTTGCTCTTTTGCAAACCGATGGTATACGGATGCAGCGGATTGAGGAAAATTTCCTCCGCCGTGCCCTGTTCGATGACGCGCCCCGCATACATGACGACGACGTAATCCGCCATTTCCGCGATGACGCCGAGATCGTGCGTGATGAGCATGATGGAACCGTCGATCTTGTCTTTCAGATTTTTGAGAAGTTCCAAAATCTGCGCCTGAATGGTAACGTCCAGCGCGGTGGTCGGCTCGTCCGCAATGACCAACCGCGGATCGCAAGCCAAAGCCATGGCGATCATCACGCGTTGGCGCATACCGCCCGAAAGTTCGTGCGGATAACATTTATATACGTTTTCGGGCATAGCCATGCCCACGAGATTGAGCATATTCAGCGAATGTTCCTTCGCCTTTTTCTTGTCCTTGTCGCCAAAGTGCAGTTCGTACACCTCGTCGAGCTGCTGACCTATCGTAAAGACGGGGTTCAAGCTGGTCATCGGCTCCTGGAAGATCATGGCGATCTCCTTGCCGCGCACCTTATACACCTCGGAAACGGGCATTTTCGCCACGTCGTAGACCTTGCCGTCCTTCGCGGCAAAACGTATGGAACCTTCCACGATCTGCCCCTGCGGCGCCTGTACAAGCCGCATGAGCGACAAACTCGTGATGGATTTACCGCAGCCCGATTCGCCGACCACGCCCACGATGCTCTTTTTCGGAATGGAAAAAGTCACGCCGTCCACCGCTTTGACGGTGCCGACGTCGGTGAAGAAATAGGTCTTGAGCCCGTCGAATTCGACGATATTGTTTTCGTCTTTCATCGCGGAAAGATATTCTTCTTCCGGCACGTTCTTGCGGTTTTTCTTTTTTTCGAATTCCTTCATCGCGCGGCGATTGTCTTTTGCAATGGCGCGCTCGTCCTTGATCGAAAGGGAATGCTCGTCCTTTTTGAAGAACTTTTCCTTGAGTTTATCGATGAATTTCATAACTCACCTCTTCGCCTTGGGATCGAACGCGTCCCTGAGTCCGTCGCCGACAAAGTTGAACGCCAGCACGGCGAGAATGATGCAAACGCCCGCGGGCACCCAAAGGTTGGGGTAATTTTCCAAAATATCCTTGCCCGCCGCGCCGCTCGTCGCGCCGATCATCGTCCCCCACGCCGCATACGGGAAGGGCACGCCCAGCCCGAGATAGGACAGCGTGGACTCGTAAAGAATGACGCTGCCGAGCCCCAACGTCGCCTGCACGATGAGAAGGGGCAATACGTTCGGGATAAGGTGCTTAAAGACTTTGCGCGCGGTGGAAATACCCGTCGCCTCGGCGGCGAGCATGAACTCCTGCTCTCTGAGCGACAATATCTGCCCGCGTACCAGCCGCGCCGTTCCCGACCAACCGAATATCGTCAGTATCCCCATCAGCGCGTATATCTTGTTTTCCGCGGGAACGCCCCACGTTTCCAGCATGGACGACGCCAACATTAAGATGGGCAAAGACGGCAGACAGTTGAAGATGTCGACGATACGCATGATGATTTGATCGACCCACTTGCCGAAATACCCCGAAAACGCACCGATGACCGTGCCGAGCAGCATTTCCGCAAACACGACGATAAATCCCAAAAGCAGACTGACCCTGCCGCCGTACATCAGGCGGGTGAACACGTCGTATCCGTATTGATCCGTCCCCAGCCAGTGTTTGGAAGAGGGCGGCGTTTTAGAATACACTTTATAAGCGTCGCTGACTTCGTAATAGGTGTAGGTCACGAGCTCGCCGTCTTCTTCCACGGTGATCTTGTGCTCCACGACCGATTGCACCCATTTGAAGTCCCCCGTAGCCTGCGTTTCGCCATAGGGCGAAAAGAGCGGTCCCAGAAAGGCAAACAAAAACAAAAATACCAGCATGACGAGTCCCGCGACCGACAGCTTGGAACGGAAAAACCGTTTCATGACCAGCCGCACGGGAGAAATGACTTTTACGTTATCTTCCAGCTCGCCTTCCCCCGCAAAGGAGACGATATCTTCGTTTTCCGTTTCCGCGGCAATTTCCTCCGCCGCGGTTTTCGGCTCGCTCACGGGAGCGACGGCTTCGATGTTTTCCGCTTCGGCTTCAAAAATTTCGCCTGCGGTCTTCTTTTTATCTTCCATAAGCCCCTCCCTTAAGACAGTTTCACGCGCGGGTCGACGATCGCGTACATGATGTCGGAAAGCAGCGTGCCGATGACGGTGAGAATACTGAGGAACATGCAATACGCCATGACGAAAGGCACGTCCCCGTTGACGACGGCGGTATACGCCGCCTTGCCGATGCCGTCGATGCTGAACACCTGCTCGGTGATCATCGCACCGCCGAAGAGCGACGGCAGAATCCCCGCAAACAGCGTAGCCAGCGGGATAAGCGTATTGCGGAATGCGTGTTTATAGATGACGGAATGTTCCGAAAGCCCCTTTGCGCGCGCCGTGCGAATATAATCGGAGTTCATGACTTCCAGCATATTCGTACGCGTATAGCGCATGAGCCCGCCGACGGAAAGCATCGTGAGAACCAGAATGGGCAGCACGAGGTGCCACGCCTGGTCGATGATGGTCGGCAGACCGGAGTTCGGATCGGTCAGTCCCGAATACGGGAACCAGCCGAGTTCCACGGAAAAAACTTTCAAAAGCAACGCGCCGAGGAAAAACGACGGCAGCGAAATACCCATCATCGCGAGCACGGTGACGGTGTAATCGACCACGCCGTATTGCTTGGTCGCGGAAACGATGCCTAACGGTATCGCTATGATAAACTCCAGAACGGTAGCGATCAGCGCAATGATAAAGGAAACCCCGCTCTTTGCGAAGATGATGCTGACGACGTTGGAGGTCGTTTCGTATTTAGGCGTCAAAATCGGATTGCCGTCCGGCCCGATGATTTCGATATAGGTCACATCGCCCGTGGGAACGGAAAGCTGGAAAGAATTGCCGAAGTTGCCCTGCAGAATATTTGAAAGCCATTTCAGGTATCCGGCAAAAATGTTGGTATCCAGCCCGTACGTCGCCTGAATCTGTCTGACGAGTTCGGCAACTTGCCCGGTGGAGTCCTGCTGCAGCTGCGCCTGGTATTTTTTCTCCACGAAATCCAGCCCCGGCTGAATACGGATAAGCGCATAGATGATGAGCGAAACGCCGAGCAGTATCAATACGGACAACGCGAGCCTTTTGATTACGTATTTTATCATCTGAAAAAATCGGTATTCAGGCGCGGCTTATTGCCGCGCCTGAACCCTCTCCTTGTTTTTTAAATCGTTCTAAATATTATTTCACGTAATTCACGTTCCAGATCTCAAACAACGGTCCGCAGTAAGCAGACGGCGTTCCGTAAAGCGTGGTCGCATCGATGACTTCGTTGTTGTAAACGTACATATTGTTTCTCTGATAGGTCGGAACTTCCACGTCGATGATCGCGAGCACTTCGAGCGCTTCTTCGTAGATGGGCTTACGAGTTTCCTTCGTCATATACTTCGTTCCCTCTTCGATGACGTAGCCGAGATAGGTTACGAGTTCTTTCTGATTGAACGTGCCTTCCTGGTTCGCGACGGTAACACCTTCGAGCGTATATTTCGGCGTGAACGTATAGGTACCGAAATCGTCACCGAAATCGACATCCTTCATACCTTCATACATCGACTTGATGCCGTTGGAAATAACGCTGTTCGCCTGGGATTTATAGTGATAAACCTGATACATATCCGGATCGGGAGTAGCACTCCATGCCAGCGCATAGATCGCCACCGTACCCGCATTGACGTTTGCGATAAGGTTCAAGTCGGTTTCCACTCTCGCCGTAAATCCGAGTTCCTTCAAAAGGTCTACCGCCTGCAGGAAAATTCCGCCCGCGGGGTGAGAAGCCGCATCGCTGGGAAGCGTGAGAACGTATTCGGGCAACGCGCCGCCGTTCTTGCCCGCGGTGAACTTGCCGCTCGCTTCGTCGTAAGTGAACCCTGCAAGCTTAAAATATTTGACTGCCGCCGCTTTGGATTCATCGTAAGGGTAAACCGCTTTAGCGTTTTCGGGATAAGCCCACGAAACGGTCGTCTGCGAACGGTAGATGACCTGCGCCAGGCCGTCGGGATAATATTCGTAAACTTTATCGAGGTTAAAAAGCGTGGTCAGCGCGATACGTTCGTTGAGGTTGGGCACAAGTGCCGCGTTGATTCCGATATAGCCGTAACCGAGGTTTTCGACGGTAACGGACGTAAGTTTGGAGTGCTTGCCGATTTCCGACATGTTGGCGCTGTTCGCGTCCACGTTGCCGTAGTCGATTTCATTCGCTTTCAGCGCGTCGAGCTCGCCGCCGAGTTCCATACCGCGGACCGTGACGTTTTTGATTTTCGCGTTGGTAATTTTATCGCCGCCCATCGTGTCGAAATAAGGATTTCTTTCCAGCTGAACGGTCTGGTTGGAATAGCTCTTGAATACATACGGACCCGCGCCTAAGGGCGAGTTGTTATACGTTTCGATATGGTCGAGGAATTTGGAATCCATGGTAAGTTCCGCAGTCTTTCCCAAAGGAACGCCGAAATTCACGACCTCTTTCTGCATGCTGTTATAATCGAAGCCGGCGATATAATAGTCTTTGGACACAACGGCAAACGAGAACTGCAAAATCGCCTTGGGGTCCTGTTTCGTCAAAACCGCACGCACGCCTTGCTTACCGTCTTTTTCAAATTTAGACAAACCGGAAATGCTCTTGACGTTGCCGAGAACCGTAGCGGAATATTCTGCAAAATAAGCGTCCTGCGCCGTCGTCAGCATAGAATATCCGACGCCTTCCGTGCTGTCCAGCGTGGCATAATCCACCTTGCCGTTTTCGCCCGTGTATTTAAATTCGATTTCGTTCCAGTAATTCTGCGCGGTAATGGTATTCACGTCGTACTGCGTGCCGGAAACGCCGGTAATTTTGCCGTCCGAAACGGCGCCATTACTAAATCCCCACATATTTAAAGCATAAGCGGTTTTCAAAGAATCGGTATTGATCATATCCGCCGTATAGCCTTCGCCGAAGACGGACTGTACGTATTCATCGGTGAGATAGTTTGCCACGACATAATCGATGATGGACTGAGCAAACGGCACTTTCGTCTTTGCAATTTCAGACCAGTAGAAATCCACCTTTTCCTGCTCCACACCGGAAACCGTACCGCCTTCGCCCGCAGCGAGAATCTTTTCGATTTCCGCTATAACCTCGCTCGCATTAGCGGACTGATATCTGTATTCTTCCAAACCCATAATGGGTACGGTATACATCGTAGCGCCGCCGTCATACGCAGGATCGAGATAGGTATACATATTGAAGAGCACGTCGTCCGCGGTGATTTCCGCACCGTTGGAGAATTTCGCGCCTTTTTTCAAGATGAAGTCGTAAACGACGTAATCGCCTTCTTCATACGTATCTTTCTTTTCAAAAGTCTGCAGATCGTCGGTATAGTAAATTTCGTACGATTCCGCTACGGACGCATGGTCGTTATCCGCCACGAGCGAGCCGTCCGGATCGTTGGACAAAAGTCCCGCGAAAATATAATTTACCACCTCCTGATCGTAACCGTTCGTCACCAGGAACGGATTGAAAACGCCGTCCAGGGTACTTGTCTGCAAAACCAGAGAACGTTCTTCGGGGTCTAAGTTGTTTTTCTTGTTGCACGCCACGCCGAAGCAAGCGCCTACAGCGAGAACCGCACCGAAAGCAACGCTCAGAAGCTTTGTGAGAGATTTTCTCATAATAAACTACCTCCTGATTTATTTTGCGGGCCGTTTGCCCGTATTGACAATTTAAGATAACCGTTAAGGATTGACGCCCACGTATTTCAGCTTATCGCCGTAAGCGGACGATAAGGACTGTCCCGCCGTAGCCGTACCCGCACAGTTTTCAAACGAAGAACTTTGCGCAATTGCCGCGACCGCGCCGTAAGTAAACTGCGCCGTACGCGCCGCAGTATCGTCGGTATCGAGCGAAACCTGCGCCGAGCAATTTTTAACCGTGGTATTCTTCGCCGTGCCGACCAGTCCGCCGAACACGATGTCGCCCAGCTTCATCGCGGAAGACGCGTTTTTAACGGTGACGGTATATTGAACCGAAACGCCTTCGATCTTCGCGCCGTCCGTTTTGGGGAACAATCCGAAAGACGCTTCACTCGCGATCTTCATGGAATTGTTCACCACGTAGGTGAAGTTTTCTATCTTCTTTCCGAAAGAAATAAATTCTCCCGTAAACGTGCCGTTCTTTTCAAATCCGAAAGGATTGGCATCGGTAAATTCTTTTCCGTCAAAGTCGATATCCACCGCAAGCAGATACTTTCCGTCGGGGTCTTCCGCCACCTTCGCAAGGGAATTTTTCGTGGTCAGGCGGGTATATGTTCCGTCGATCATATAAGCATATAAATCGAGCAGAACGGTGTCTTCGGGATAAACGTCGCTTGCGAAATGCCATTCGTCCAAAGCGCTTTCTTCCTTGCTCCACGCGACAAAGGTCTTTCCCGTCTGCGAAGGAACTTTTTCGAGAACGTCTATTGTGCCGCCCTGCACGATGTCTTCCGTTTTACCGCCGCCGGCGCTCTTCGTGGTGATGTCCGTATAGGTCCCGTCGGGGAAATGGAACCGCACCGTCGCCTTTTTGGTCCAGTGCGCGTAAAGCGTGGTGTCTTTTGTCACGCGATCGTTGGCGAAATCCCAATATTTTGAAGGAGCGGCTTCAAAACGCTGCATATCGGACGGAGAGCCCGTTCCCCGATACACGTACTGCGCTTTTATGTTGAATCGCTCGCCCGTTTTGCCTTCCTCGTATAAAACGTATCTGCCGTCTTCGTAAACGTATGCGCCGCCGAAAACCGCTTCGAACATAAAGTCGATATCGACGTATTCCGAACGGAAAGAATATCTTTCGCCGTCCTCCGAATCCGCTTCTTTATAAACAGCTTTGTAGCGCGTAAGGTCGGCAAACATCTCCTGATACTTTTCGGCATTCTCGAACGCCTCCGCGTCACAGAGCGAAGTATAGGAAATATAACCTTTTATCAGAGAAACGTCGTCGTAGCCGAACAATCCCCACTTTTCATAACTTTCCTGATAATCGCTCACGTCGCCGTCGGCGTCGTAAATCTTGAATTCGTTTTCATACCAGACGTACTCCACGTCTTGCGACGAAGAATCGTCCGCAACGATCTGCACGTAATCGGCGGTTTCGTCCTCTTCGTAAACGAGCTCGAACGTGCCTTGCGCATCGGAAACGTACGCGCCGTTGCCCGAATTTACATCGAGATAAACGTAATTGCCCGTGACCGACGGTTTATACGTGATGTTTTCCTCTTCGTACCAGCCTTGCAGATTATATCCCGCACGCGTAGCGATGCCGAACCCCGCCAGAATATAAGGATCATCCACGTATTCGTCGTAATATGCGGGTATTTTAGAGTTTTCCGCTACATATATCCGACGCTCCGTTTTGGTCTTACTGCCCAGATATCCGCCGTTGCCGTTGTATACGACGAGATATTTTCCCGTCGCGTCGAAGCTACCGCTTTCGCTGCAAGCGGAAAACGCCCCGGCGAGGCACGCCGCACAAAGCGCGATGCAGATAAAAATCAATATCTTTTTCGCTTTTTTCATATTACCTTCCGTAAACACCCGTTTCTTTTTGCCGTGGCAAAAAGAAAACAAGGCCTTGTTTTCTTTTATTTCCTGTTTTTACCAGTTTATTAAAAAAAGCCGAGAAAGTCAAGATAATCGGCTCGGATTATGCATAAAAATATATTATAGTTTAATAAAAGCGCTTTATTTAAAGATTTTCGCGGGTTTATACATTTTTACCGTAAAAAAGGTTTTCCAAAAGCATTTCCCGCCGCGAAAAAGGAAAAACGCCTAAAAGTTTCGGTTATATTTTATTATAACGGACTTTTTCCCTAAGCAAATCAAGACGCCTTCATGCCTCTCCATATCAAGAGCGCCACGGCAATGACTCCGAGCACGGCAAACAATATCCAGCGGATCTTTTTGCTCTGCGCGTCGCTCAAAGGCACGTACCCTTCGTACCCGCAGCGCGGACAGCGGCTTTTGCGCGTTTCCAGCTCCGCCCCGCATTTCGGACAAAACAGCTTTTCCGCCTTGCTCTTTTCTCTCGGTAAAGCGCCGCTTTCGTTTTCTTCCTTCTTTGCGGGTTGCTCGCTCGCGGAAAGACTTTCCCCCGCGGTTTTCGCCGCTTCGTTTTTTTCTATTTCTTCGTAAAATTCCTGTAATTTTGCACGTTTTTCCGCTCTGCGCTCCCGCGCGGTCTTTTTCGCCATATTATCTCCCCCTCACGAAAGGCTTACGAGGCGCTTCCGTTCTTTCGCCCAGCACGTACTCCAGCACGGCGGGATATTGCGGCAGACATTGAAAGACGATCGCTTGAGCTTTTTTATTTTCCGCGACCGTCACCTCTTCCCCTTCTGTTTGCTTTCGCTTGATATAAACTTTTTCTTCTTTAAAACGCTCGTGATATTCGCTGTACCAAACGGCGTCCTCAGCCGAAATGAATATCTTTCCTTTTCGCACGCCGTCCTTCGACAAAACGGCGCAATGAATCAAAAAATACCAAAGAACCGCAAAAAAACTTACCAAAAATATCGCGCCGAAAACGATAGCCGATATCCGTGATTTTTCCACCGCAACGATAAAGTATACGTCAATCGCAAAGATAAAAAGATACGCGGCAAGCAAGCTGATTGCGAATTTCAAGGAAAAATCATACATTTTAACGGGTTTTCCCGCGTCTAATTTTTCGATCGACCGTTTAGCGGCTTTTCGCGCGCGTTCCCGCTTTTTCGGACTGATTTTCGCTTTTTTTACGGGAAATTTCAGCTTATCGCTCATACTTAGCCCCTTTTTATAAGGTTTTATATTATTATAAGGATTTTCCCCGTAGTTGTCAAATCATTATCGTTTATGCAGAAAAAACGAAATTTTTCGCATATACGTGCTTTTTCTGCATGTTTATGCAAAATTTTACACTCTGTACATTGAATAAAGCTTAAATTTTCGCTTTTCGGCGTTTTGCGGCGCAACAAAGGCTAATAATTGACCGAAAATAATTCATGAAATTTGCCGTTGAAACAATATTTCCGCCGTTTCGTTTATGCGTTTTGACCGCGGAAAATTTCAATATAACGATTGCGCCCGCCTGCATTTTGCAGGCGGGCGCAGTATTTTTTAGACAAAGTTTCCCGAAGAGTTGTTATTTTAGATATTTTTTCCCGCAAGGTACGCCTGTTCGAGATATGCGGTGTTTTCGATTTCGCCCTTCTTCCAGACGCCCGTCGCGCGGAGCGCGCCGATTTCCTCGGCGTCTTCCAGACAATCGAGGAATCCGCGGAAGTCCTCCAGCGTTCTATCCATGCACGCGGGGTCGTTTTCCGCCGAAGTCATGATAAAGTAAAACTTTTTACCGACAATTTCCAAATAACGCGCGCAAGCTCTGTCGATAAGCGTTTTCATCTGCGCGGAAATCGAATAAAAATATACGGGCGTCGCCATGACGATGACGTCGGCGTCTATCATCTTCTGCACCAGTGCCGCCGCGTCGTCCTTCTGCGGGCAGGGCAGATTTTTTTCGGAACACGCGCCGCAGCCGAGGCAATAATTTACTTTATAATCCCTTAAAAATACCTTTTCGGCGCATTTGCCGCTTTCCTTTGCGCCTTTTAAAAATTCGTCGCACAACCTGTCAGAATTGCCGCCCTTTCTGGGGCTCGACGATATGATCAATACCTTTTCAGCCATTTTGTTCTCCTTTTTTCCTTAATTTTTCCTGCGCGGGAATCAGCACGCTTTCATAATTTTCTATCTTTTTATCGAGGCGGGCGAGGGTATTTTGCAGTTCCTCCGCCCTGCGGGCGAGCTTTTGACGCTGATTGACGAGAATGTTTTTCCGCGCCTCCAGCGTAGCGTCCCCCGCCTGAAAAAGCGAAACGTATTCGATGAGCGCCTCCACCTCGATGCCTGCGCCGCGCATGCACACGATGAATTCCACCCAGTTACATTCCTCTTCCCCGTAATTTCTGATGCCGCCGGCGCTCCTTTTTACCGCGGGTATCAGCCCGACACGCTCATAGTAGCGCAGCGTGTCGGGCGTTATGCCGTATTTTTCGGCGACTTGCGCGATGGTCATTTTTGCCCTCCCGCGCGGTCAGCGGTACGATTTTTCGTAAATCGCAACGCAATCTTCCTTGCTCAGCGCGACCCTGTCCGCCCCGAACAGGAATCCCATTGCGGAAAACGCGTTGTCGGCAAACTTGCCGAATTCTTCCCGCGTAATTCCGTAATCGGACATTCTCAGATTATCCACGCCGCAGTCCGCCTGCAGTTTTTTCAGCGCCGTAATGAAATCCTGCGGCTTTTGGGCGTTTTCCATGCCGAGCGCCTTCGCCATGTCCACGAAACGCTCCCCGCAGCAGTTTTTATCGATAAAATGCTGATAATACGCGACGCTGATCATGATGAGCCCCGCGCCGTGCGGTAATTCCTGGTGATAGGCGCTAAGCGCGTGTTCGAGGGAATGCTCGCTCGTGCAGCTTCCCACGCACATCACCGAACCGGAAAGCGTGTTGCCGAAGGAAACATGCGCACGCGCTTCCGAATCGTTTCCGTCCTTGACCGCGCGCGCCAAAAATCTCCCCACGCTCTCGATGGCCTTTAAGGCGTACATATCGCTCATCGGGTTGGCTGCTTTTGAAATATAGCTTTCCGTCGAATGGAACAGCGCGTCGAACCCCTGGTATGCCGTAAATTTCGGCGGCACGCTCTTGGTAAGCAAAGGATCTACGAACGCCAGAACGGGAAAGAGCGCGTCGTCTAAAATAGCGGTCTTTTCGTTGGTTTCGGCGTTGGTGATGACGCCGCCGCTGTCCGTTTCCGACCCCGTGCCCGCCGTCGTGGTGATCGCCACGATGGGAAGCGGCTTATTTTCAATCGTTTTGCCCTTGCCCGTGCCCGCGGCGATATAGTCCCACAAATCGCCGTCGTTGGTCGCGACAACCGCAATGCCCTTGGAGGCGTCCATCACGCTGCCGCCGCCGAGCGCGATGATGAAATCGCACTTATTTTCGCGCGCCGCCGCACCGCCGCGCATAACCGTGCTTTTGAGCGGGTTAGGCTCGATTTCGTCGAACACCGTAAAAGCAAGGTTCATTTCCTCAAGCTGGCGTTCCAGCGTGGCGAGATAACCGTTCGCCCGCGTCGATTTTCCGTTGGAAATGACGACGAGCGCCTTTTTGCCCGGCATGGGATAATTTTTGAGCGTTTCGAACACGCCGTCGCCGAAAACCGTTTTGGTAGGCACATACATGGTATAATTCTGCATAATTTTTACTCCTTATCTTTTTTTACCGCCAAAGGGTAACGGAACGCGGCGCGTTCCGCTCACTTTCTTTGTTTGGCTTTTACAGCTATATTCTAAACCCTGAAGTTGGCTCCAAGTCAAGACCTTTTTGCGAATTTTCAATAAATTTTTTAAATTATATTCGTCTATTATTCGACGTTATTTTGTTTTCGTCGATTATTTTACGCAATATTCGACATTTTTCCGCTTATGTCGATTATTTTCGCACTCGACTGAAAGTTTTTCTTTCCTCGCGCAACGAGCAGACAAGCTTTTACATAAACACAGCGGCGGGCATTAAAAATGCCCGCCGCTGTTCTTTTTCAATTCTTATGCCGCATGAATGCGGATTTTTACCGTTAAAATGCGATGACGCCGAGATGTTCCAAAACGATTTTGACGCCGATGAGGATAAGCACCGCTCCGCCGAACACTTCAGCTTTAGAAGAAAAACGGTTGCCGACCTTGTTGCCGAGCAGAACGCCCAACGCGGACAAAGCGAACGTAACGGCGCCGATGACGGAACAGCCCACCCAAACGTTAGTTTCGGTGGCGACAAAGGTGATGCCGACGACCAGCGCGTCGATACTTGTGGCGACGGACATCAGCAAAAGCATCTTAAAATTCAGCGTTTCGCAGTTTTCTTCCTCGCCGCCTTTGAACGCTTCCACGATCATCTTCACGCCGATGAATACCAACAACCCGAACGCTATCCAGTGATCGACCGGTTCGATGTATTTTTTAAATTGCACGCTGACCGCCCAACCGATGAGCGGCATGCCCGCCTGAAATAGCCCGAACATCAGCGCAATGAGAAAAAGATGCTTGACGTTGAGTTTTTTCATTTCCAGCCCGCGGCACATGGCTACGGCAAAAGCGTCCAT
>CASETU010000127.1 GCA_949290895.1 uncultured Bacillota bacterium | reverse complement strand
TTGATTTTTTTGATGTTCTCGAACCCGTTCTCTGCCATAAGTTCTATTTTGCCTCCCACTTGAATTCGGTAAATTCTTCGTCTAAATTATCGAGTATCGCACACGCGAGCGATTTATCCGTGATCGCCAGCAGTTTGCAGTTTTCCTTTCCCGTAAGTTCTTCCACCGTCTTTCCTTTCGCCAGCACGGCGCGGCAGTGAAATTTTTTCATCAGCCGCTCGCACTCGTGCACGGAATTTTTTGCGCCGCTCGCGCATAAAATCAGCAATTCCGCACGCCTCAGCGTGTCTATCGCGTTCGCGCCGCATTTATATTTGCCCGCGCGAATGGAAAAACCGATATACGTTTCTATTTTACTTTTCACCGTCTTTATCCTTTCCGGAGAAGTAATTTTCCACTTCTAAATAAACGCTTTCGTCCACGGGGCAGCCGAACGCCTTGTTCAGCATTCTGCCCTTGCGCAGTTTTTTCAGACAATCCCCGTCGCCGCAGACGTATGCGCCCCTGCCGTGCGCTTTGCCGCTCGTATCGACGTGCACTTCGCCTTCCGCGTTTTTCACCACCCTGAGCATATCGCGCTTATCCTTCATCTCGCGGCAGGAAACGCACATGCGCAGAGGAATCTTTTTATCGGGCATATTACTCCGCCTCGCTCATGGCGAGCGCGGCGCTCTCGCTCTTGACGTCTATCTTCCAGCCCGTCAGGCGCACCGCGAGGCGGGCGTTCTGCCCATCCCTGCCGATGGCGAGGGAAAGCTTGTCGTCGGGAACGACCGCGCGGGCGGAATTTTCCCCGTCGAGTTCCATGACTTTAATGACCTTAGCGGGCGAAAGCGCTTTCGCGATGAATTCCAGCGGATCGGCGCTCCAAGGAATGATATCTATTTTCTCGCCGCCGAGCTCTTCCACGACGGCATTGACGCGCGCGCCTTTCGCGCCGACGCAGGAGCCGACGGGATCGACCATGGGGTCTTCGCTGTAAACGGCTATCTTCGTGCGCTGGCCGGGCTCTCTCGCCACGGCTTTCACCGAAACGATACCCTGCTTGATTTCCGGCACTTCGTTTTCAAAAAGGCTCTTGACGAACCCGGGCGCGGTACGCGAAACGACGATCTGCGCCGACCTGCCCGCGTTACGCACCTTTTTGACGTAGACTTTTATCTTGCGGTTGAGCTCGTAAGCCTCGCCGGGGATCTGGTCGTTGGGCATGAGCACGCCCTCCACCTGAGAACCGTTGTTGCTGACCGTGCTGCCGATATCGACGTAGACGTTCTTGTCCTCAATCCTGCGCACCACGCAGGTCAGCAGTTCGCCCTCCTTGTCCTCGAATTCGTTCATGGTGTTCTGGCGCTCGATTTCGCGCAGTTTCTGCATGACGACCTGTTTCGCCGTCTGCGCGGCGATGCGGCCGAAGTCCTTCGGCTCGATTTCGTTTTCGATGACGTCGCCAACCTTATAGCTCTTTTTGATCTCCTGCGCATCTTCGAGGGAAATCTGCTTTTCCTCGTCGGTAACCTCTTCTACGACCTGTTTCGTGCTGAAAAAGCGCACCGTTTTCTTTTCGGGATTGAGCTTGACCGTTATGCCGCTCGATTCGCCCGTATGCTTTTTGTACGCAAAGACCAGCGCGTTTTCCAGCGCCTCGATAAACGTCTGCTGCGGTATGCCCTTTTCCTTTTCCAGATCTTCCAGTGCCAGAAAGAATTCTTTTTTGATCATTTTTGCTCCTCTTGACTAATTATTCGCAAATATATTTGAAAATTAAAACTCTATCGCCTCGCTGACCTTGCGCACCGATTTCAAATCGAAGGTCAACGTGTCTTTTCCGCTCACCTTTACGCGTATGGTCTTGCCGTCGTAAAAGACGAGCTCCCCTTCGAAAAATTTCTTGCCCTTGACGGAAGAGGCGAGCTTGACTTCCACGTTTTTGCCGATATGGCGTTCGAAGTCCGCGTCGGAAACGAAGGGCCTGTCCGCGCCGAGGGACGACACGTTGAGCGTGTAGCTTTCCCCGAAAGACGGGTCGAGCTCGTCGAGGGGCGCGTCGATGGCGTTATGAAAGCGCTCGCAGGTGTCGAGGTCCACGCCGCCTTCCTTGTCGATGAATACGGTGATGGACGGATCGTCGGAATTTTTGAACTCCACCGACCAGACGGTAATCCCCTGTTCTTCCGCAATGGGCGCGAGCACCTTTTTTATCTCTTCTTCCGATTTGAATTTCATGGCGACTCCTTTTAAAAACCCCGTAATAACAAGATATGAGAGCGGAAAACCCGTTCTCATATACAAGCATACGATATTCAGTATCTGAATTATAGCACATTTCCTTTGCTTTGGCAAGAAAAAAACTATAAATCCGGCAAAGTTTTTTTCATTTTTACCAGCTCGATGAACACCTGCGCCGTCGCGTAAGCGTCGGAAAGGGCGCGGTGGTGCAGAAATTTTACATTAAAGTGTTCCGCCACGGTGTTGAGCTTGTGGTTGGAAAGATTCGGCAGCGCCTCCCTCGCGAGCTGCAACGTGTCGACGACCTTGTTTTTGAAGTAATAATCCAACGGTCGTGCGTGGTGCTTGATGAACTTGACGTCGAAATCGGCGTTGTGCGCCACGAGCACGCTCCCCCAGGCAAATTTGAAAAAGTCGGGCAGAACGTCCTTGAAAGCGGGCGCGGAAGATACCATTTCGTCGTCGATACCCGTTATCTCGGTGATTTTCGCGCTGATTTTCTGTTTGGGCTTCACGAGGGTCTGAAAGGTCTCCGCGATAACGCCGTTCACGATCTTCACCGCGCCGATCTCGGTGATCTCGTCGCGGTCGACTTCCGTCCCCGTCGTCTCGAGGTCGAACACCACGAAGGTGTGTTTTTTCAGAACTTCGGGCAATACGACGGGCGCGTCGAAAAGAGTGGTCTCCCGCACCTCTTCGGCGGGAAGAGGCTTGACGACGGTATATTCCAAAGGCGCGCTTTTTCCGCCTTTTGGCCGCGGCTTAAAATCCGCGGGAAACGTGCATAGATTGATTTTGTTGATAGTCAGCGAAAGCTTGTCTTTATAATAATCGAACTTGCCGCGCACGATGATCCCCTGCCCGACGGCGATCTTTTTGATACGGTCCACGGTATTTTTGCGCGTGAAATAAAGCCCGCTCGTCTTGCCCGTGGTGTCGTCGAATTCAAAGATGTAAAAGGGTTTGCCCGTCTTGGTGGTCTTTTCCCGAATATCCGTCACCACGCCGCAGAGCGTAACTTCCCCCATTTCCGTCGCGTCTTCGATATAAAGCGCCGTGTCGGTAGGCGTGTTGTCGTCGATGACGACGACGTCTTTCACCTGTATCGCCCGCTTTTCCAGCGTGCTCAGCTCGTCGAGCGATATGCTCTTCGGGGCGAGTTCCACGCGCTCTTTTTGCTCCTTTTCCTCCAGCGAACCGACAAAGGAATCGCAGAAATTGCGCTCCAAATACGCGTCGATGACCTTGAGCGTATTGTTCGTCCTGATGTATGCGCAGGAAGACGGTATCATGCGCAGGGTATAGCGGAATACGCCGTTTTCCCCCGCCGCGCTGACGTCCGCCGCCGAAAAATCGTAAGTGAGCGACGGATAGGACGTCGAAATGTATTTGTAAATCGCGGAGCACACGAGTTCGGCGTCCGCCACGATTTTGGAAATGACCGCCTCCGCCGTGCGAAAACTTTGCGGGGTCACGCTGAGGCAGTAGTCGGCTATCTTGCTTTGCACCTCCTCGCTGACCGTCTTTTCGCAAATAAAGCGGTAAACGACGGAACGCTCCTCCTTTTTGATGTCCACGGCGCAAAGCCTGATGCCCGCAACGCTCTCGTCGATTTGCCTGACGCTGTCGGTAAAGGCTTTCAGTCCGCTGATTTTAAGCAATTTTCTATCTCCTTGAAAAATTCTCTTTCCACGTCCGCGTAAGCGACTTTTTTATAGGGAACACCCTTTTTGAAGATCATGCAGAATCCCTTGCCGCCCGCGATGCCGAGGTCGGCATCCGCCGCCTCGCCGGGGCCGTTGACCACGCACCCCATCACGGCGAGCTTTAACGGCTTTTTGAAAGCGGAAACGAACTTTTCCGTCTTTTCGGCAAAGGGAATGAGGTCCCATTCGCACCGCCCGCAGGTGGGACACGACACCACTTCGACGTAATCCTTTTCCAGCCCTATGCTCCGCAAAATGCGCTTTGCGGCATAGATTTCCTCCACGGGGTCGGCGGAAAGGGAAACGCGCACGGTATCGCCTATGCCCTTCAAGAGCAACGCGCCGATACCCACGCTGTTTTTTACCACGCCGCTCATCAGCGTGCCCGCCTCCGTCACGCCGAGATGCAGCGGATAATCGCAGCGCTCGGCAACGTATTCGTACGCCGCCACCGTCAGCCGCACGTCGGAGGACTTGACCGACAGCACGATGTCGCTCACCCCGTACTTTTCCAGCAAAGCGGCGTTTTTGAGCGCGCTTTCGGCAAGCGCCTTTTCGCTCCTGCCGTACGCGGCGAGATATTCCTTTTCGATACTGCCCGAATTCGAACCCACGCGCACGGGAATGCGGTGCGCCTTGAGACAAGCCGCCACGGCTTTCACCTTATCCTCCCCGCCGATGTTGCCGGGGTTGATGCGGATTTTGTCCGCACCGTTTTCCGCCGAAGCTATCGCGAGTTTATAATCGAAATGAATGTCCGCAACCAAAGGGATATGCGTTTTTTCCTTGATCTTCGCAATGGCTTTTGCGTCGACCTCGTCGCGTACGCAAAAGCGCACGACGTCGCAGCCCGCCGCCTCGAGTTTCAGAATTTGTTTTACGGTATTTTCCGCGTCGCTCGGACGGGTGGTCGTCATGCTCTGCACGGCGACGCGCTCCCCTCCGCCGATGAAAATGTTACCGACTTTGACTTTTTTGCTCATGCGAATATATTATCACAAATTCCGTCAAAATGCAACACGCCCGCGCTTAAAAAGCCGCCTTTCCGCGAAAAAAACGCCCGCCGCGCTCCTTAAACTTTTCCTTTCGAACAGAAAAGCCCGCCCGACCGATTTTTCGGTCGGGCGGGCAAGGCTTATACCGCAGTTCGCCGCACCCCTCGAACGGGGCGCGGCAGACGCGAACGAACGCTCATTCGTTGTTCTTTCTGAGCGTGTATTTATACAGTATATCGTTGTAAAAGGGTCCGAGATAATAGGGCATGGTCGTATCTTTCGTGAAATCGTCGTAAGCGCTCTGCGCATCGATGGTATAATAATAGCCGTCTATCGCCCGCAAAGTGTCCTTATAATAGCCGAGCTCGGTGAGCTGTTCTTCGGTCAATCCCTTTGCCGTGATTTCCAGATAACGGAGTTTCAGCGTGCTTTCCGTCTCTATCTTGTCGTTACGGCTCTTGACCAGCTTTTCCTCTATCTGGTTATTGTATTTAACCGTTTCGCGGGAAATGTCGCGCGCTTTATCCATGCGCCCGCGCACCTCGTCTTCCACCATCGCGTCGTACTTTAAGGAAATGGCCTCCGAAAGGAGCTGTACGTTATAATTCGCCGCCGTGCTCTCCCGCAAGTATTCGGCTTTTTTCTCTTCTTGGCGGTTGAGCTCGGCGCATTCCCGTTCGTATTCCGTTTCGAGTTTCGCCGCAAGCGACAAATACGCGCTCGTTTGCGCGATACCGCGTTTCGCCGCGTCCGCCTGCAATTTCGAAAGCTTTTCTTCGTAGGAAAGCTTAGCGTCCTCCAGCCGTTTGGCAAGGAGCGTGCTTTCCGCCGCATAAAGCTCTTCGTACATCTGCCGCCGCGCCTGAAGCGCGGCGGATTTTTCCGCAAACTCCGCGTCGGCCTTAGGGCCGAACTCTTCCGTTACCTCGCGGCGCACTTCCGTTTCGACGGGCATGGTAAAGGCAAGCTTTTCCAAAACGAGCTCTTCCAGCGGCCGCTCTTCGTATTCCCCCTTGAAATATCTGTAATAATCGTCGATTTCCTTGAGAACCGCCTGCAATTCCGCCTTTGTGGACGGCAATTCGAATTCCATGTCATTCCTCCCGCGTCGCCGTATAGACGGCGGTCATCTTTTGTATCTTTGCCCCCGCGGCGCCTTCGACCGCGAAGACGAAACGCCTGCCCGACATCATCGGATAAACACGCCCGCCCGCGGAAAGGGAAAAGTTCTTTTCCGCTCTCTCGGAAGCAATTTTCAGCGATATCTCGCCCTCTCCCGAAAAAAGAACTTTCGCGAGCTTTTTGGGGGCGTTCGTACCGAAGTCGAGCGGGCGGCTTTTCCACGCCCAGCCCGCGTTTTTGCGCACGAACCGCATGAGCTTTCCCGACGCGTACGCCCACGCCCCGCCCAAAGCGGAGACCTCTGCGCCGACATAGGAAACGCGGGATTTTTCCGCGTCGAACATGAGCACCTTATCCGCCGCGACCGACAAAGCGTATCCTTCCGAAAAAGCGCAGGCTTTCAGCGCGGAAGACGTGTATTCGATATTTTCGGCGACGCATTTCATTTCGCCGTCGAAACGATAAAGCCTGCCTGCCTCCGTCAGAAAATACGCCCTTTCCTTTGCGGCGGCAAAGCTCTGCGGCAATATGCCGCAGGCGGGAGAAAAACCGATCTCCGCCTCCTGCAAAAATCCGTTTTGCGTGCATTCATAAACTGCGCGTTCGCAAAATACATACAGTTTGCCGTTTATTTCCGCCGCGCCCGCGACGTCCCCGTCGGATTCTGCCGTCGTAATCGACGGCGAACCACAGCGCGGCAAGAGGGTTGTTGAGTCCGGGGTCTATAGAAATTTTATCGTACCACGCCCGCGGCACGTCGAAAGGGGCGACGACGTTCACGCTTTCATCGAATTCCGCGTACACCAGCCCCGTGCCGCTGCGGAACTTGCCGTCCCTGCGACTTTCCAGCTGGTCGGCGGAAAGGGAGCTTTCCAGCTTTTTCACTTCGCGCTTATTCAAAAAAGGGTTATCCCGCCAGGACATGAATTCGCACCATACGTCGTCGGCGTTTTTTCGATTGAGATAGATCTCGTCATAAACGAACGTCAAACCTTTTAAAGGCGTCATCGTGCCGAAAATATCCCCGCCCCTGTCGAGTACGCGCATGCGGCATTCTTCGTAAATATCCTGCGGCGGTTCTTCGTCGAACCAGACGAAGTCCAAAGAACTCCCCTGAAATTTTTCCCGCCCCTGATCGCACGATTTGAACCCGATGACCGATACGCCCCCGAACACGTTTTTGATTTTTAGCTGGTCGATGACGCCGTATTCGGGAGAGTCCTTCTTGCCCGAAAGCATGACGACGTCGGCAATCCAGTCGGGGCGGATATATGAGAGGATTTTTTTCTGCGCCACGTCCCGCTGGACCTGCGCGGACAACGACACCACCCATCCGAACACGTCCTTTTTGTTCTTGCGGTAAGGGTGCACGCCCCGCGCCATGTAGACGCATTCCGCCGCGCAGCATTTCGTCTTGCCCGTGCGGTTACCGCCGAACACCCAGCGGTTTTTCTTTTTGCATTTGTGAAAGGCAATTTGCTTTTTGTGTTTTTTCCTGCCCGCGTTGTAGGCGGCGAGCCTGTCGGACTTAATCCGCTTTTCCTGTTCCCGTTCGACGGCGAGCAGGCGGTTGATGATATCCTCGGTCATTTTCGTCAAAATCTCCTTAAATCGGCTTTCTTTCCCGTTTTTGCGCGCTCCGCATTATCTTAAAATTATACCTATGAAACGCTCTTTATGCGCGGCGCTCGCCTGCGCGTTTATTTTCATATCCGCCGCCGTGCCGACGCAAAAAGCAAGCGCTTACGCCGTTTACGGAAGAGTCATCGAATACGACGTGGGCTTTTATAAAGACCCGCAATGCACTTCGCTGCTCTTCTATCTGCCGTACAGCTACTACGTGGAAATTGCGGAAAAAGGCGAAACGATTTCCCGCGCGGAACTGTTTTCGGGCAGCTACGAAACGCCCGCCATCGATGGTTACGTTTACACAAGCGAACTTTATTTCGACGACGAAACGCCGGAAAACCCTTTCTGCGAAATCGCCCTGCGCACCGCCGTTTCCTGCGGGTTTTACGCCGACTGCAAGGCGCAGAACCTCATTCGCCATATCTTTGAAAACCGCACCCTCAAATATTACGGATACAGTTACGACGAGGAAGGCAACTACGTTTACTTTGCCGATTACAACGGCGAGCTCGGTTACGTAAAGGAAGAAAGCCTTGTGCCCTTTACATTCACGCCGCACCCCAATCCCCTGCCGCAGCCGGAAGAGCCCGAAACGCCCGCGGACGAGCCGAAGGACGAGGGCGGGCTTTCCACGGGATTGAAGGTAGCCATCGTCGTCGCCATCGTTCTGGCGGCGGCGGTCATCATCGCCTTTTCCGTCCGCCCCGCCCGCAAACGCTATTACTTTGAAGAGGGCGAGGACGACCTGCACGAAAACGAATTCCGATAAACCGTAAAAAACGCTTTGTCTCTGAGCCGTCGGCTTTTGAAAGCCGACGGCTTTTTTTCGCTCTTTTTCGACGGTAAACAAGCGGATATCTTCGCAAAGCTCCCGCGGCGGACAACGTACGGCGGAAAATTTTTCCTCCGCGGGGCGCGCAGCGCCCCGCGGCTTTTTCCTTTGCATGGCGAATTGCTCCGTGCGCTGTTCGCTCTTTTTTATGCGGCGCACGAGTTCGCGGATAAACTCCATCGGGAGATAATCTTTTTCGAATCTCTCCCGCGTAAAGCCTCGCTTTTCCATCTTGAGGCAAAATTCGTCCAAAATGCGCACCTGCCTGCGGAAATATCCCCTGCCCGAAGCGTCAAACCCTTCAAAATAGCTTTTCGGCATGAGCTTGAAGTATTTGTATTCAAAATACTTGACGTCCTCTTCGGAAAACTGTTTCAGCACATCGTCCACGCACAGCTTGAGCGAGAAAAGCAAATCCTTTTGATAAATGAGATCGATAAGCTTTTCCGCCTGCGCCTGACACGACGAGGTATCGGAAAACGACGCAATCGCCTTTTGCAACACCAGCTCGTCTATCTGCGACGCGACTTCCTCCAGCACAGGATAAATGTACAAAATAGCTTTTGAGTAACAACGCATTTTTTCACCGCCTTTCTTCCTTCGTTTTTGCCTGTTTTACGAGCTTTACACGTCAATTATATATGGCAAAAATTGCCATAGTCAATACTTTATGTCAAGCCGTTTTGAAAATTTGTTCAAAATTCATTTTTACCGTCATCTACCTATTGACTTTTTGCCGAAACCCGTTATAATAGACAAATCCGAACATTTGTTCGTGTTTATAATAGCAGATTTAACACGTCATATTCTGTCATGTTTCATAAAATAATCCGCGGTTTCGGAAAAATACCTCTCCCCCGACTTTTCGCAGCCCACTCTTTCGCCGTCCACCGTTTTTAAAAACGCCCGTCCCCGCCGATTTTATGCTAAAATCAAGGCAATCGGACTCGACATAACGCCTTTCGGTTTCCGCCGAACTTTCGCCCGTAAAAAAATGCCGCAAATATATCGACAATTTTCGCGGAATGTGGTAGAATATATATTATTATTGTTTATCGCAGACATGCGAAGTTATTTACGGTGAATCTGATGATCTTGAAAAAGAAATTGAAATTACTTTCCGTGTTGATGTGTATATTTATGGCGGGAGCGTTTTGCGCCTACGCCGCCACGACGCCCGTTCATGCGGAGGACGCCGTTGCAACGAACATCGAACTGCCCTCCACCTACCTCGAATACCGCGCGCTCAACGCGCCGCGGGACGTTTATTACGACGAGGAAGTGACGGCAATCATTCAGGGCGCGGATGACAATAAAACGCTGGTCATCTTTTATCAAGGACTTTACAAAGAAATCGATTTGAGCAACGCCTCGCAGATCGCGCGCATGGGCAAACACCTCATTTACCAGCAGGATTCTTCTTTTTACGCGTATTCGCTGACCGACGGAACGATGACGCAGCTGAAGGATTCCGAAGAAGCGATCATCACGGGCAGCTACTTTTGCTTGAACGAAAGTTATTTCCTCGTATTTTCCACAAACCTTATCAAGATTTACCGTCCTTCGGGCACGGACGACGCTCTTTCATTTACCAACACGGGCAAGACCATTACCGCCAACGCGACGGCGAATCCCATCACCGTCAATTCAAAAAACGACGTATTTTATTTTTCGGACAACCGCTTGTACCGTGAAAACCTGGATAATTCCGAAATTCGGGACGAATACGGCGCTTACGACACGACGACCAACTCCCGCCTGCTTGCGGATAACAATTATCTTTACATTTCTTCGGCGCGCAGCGTTTCGAGACTGCGCCTTGCGGACAAAGTCAGCGAAGATATAGCTGTTTCGGTATCGGAGGAAACCTCCCTGAAAGACATTCTCTCCCCCGTCGGCATCGCATTCAAGGACGGAAACCTGCTGATCGCGGACACCGCCTGCAACAAAATCGTGGAATACAATCCCGAAACCGCGCAGTTCACCGGCTGGGCGATCACCACCACGGCGAACGCGCCCAACCGCCTGACGAAATCCACTTTGAATATCTCCCTCAACGGCGAACGCTATGCCGTGCTGAACGGCAACGGGCTTACGATTTGCGAAGACGGCGCTTTTATCAATTACGACCTGCAAAAATTAAACGTTACCGGCGCGCCGACGAAAGTGGCGCTCGGCGAAAAATACGTTGCGTTCGTGGCAAATTCCAGGCTGACGTTCATCGACCTGACCCTTTCGCCCGAAAAAGCCGTCGCCATACACTACGAGGGCGAAGGCTCCGCCTTTACCCCCATCGACATCGCGTATTCCTGCGGCAATTTCTACATGACGACCTACGCCTATCCTTATACGACGTTTTATAAGATTTCGGAAAGCGATTTGTCTTCCGCGCAGGAGACGCTGAAAATCGAAAACCTTATCGAAACATTCACCGTGGACATCGACGGAAATATTTATACGCTCATCGATAAGACGGTGAGCAAATATACTGAAAAGAGCCTGACGGACGGTTATTTATTCACTTCCAAGCCGCTGAAGATCGGCGCGGACCTCAACGGCAACGTATATGCCCTGCTGGAAAACAACACGCTGGAATATTACAAGGACGGCGCGAAAAAGACGGTAAAACTCGGTCTTTCCCCCAACCTGCCCGCGGAGGCGACGGCAAGTTCTATGGCGATGAGTTTTGACAACGAGAAGATTTACTTCTTGTTCAACGGGCACGGCTTCATCGTGTCCACGACGGAAGCGGAAAACGACAACATCAACGACATCGCCGTTCCGGAAGGCTTTACCCTTTCCGACGCGCAGGCAAAACCGCTCGAGGAATTTAAGCTCTGCACGCTGAAAAATGATAAAAACGTCTATTCGATGGACTATACAGAAGGCAAATTCACCTTCCGCGAACTGAAAAAGTCCGACGACAAAGAATACGTTTACGCGGGAGAATCGCAGGGCTTTGCCATAATTTTGAGCGACGGCGTGTCGCTGGTAAAAGTCGCCGACGTCGAAATAACGACACCCGAAACAGAAAGCGATATATCCGAAGGCTACGCCGCGACCGACGTTTATATGTACTACTACCCCATACTGACGATCGGCGGCGCATATAAGCTAACGGGCGTCGAGCGGCTGAAAACCGACCAACAGATCGCCATAAGCGGCAAAATCACCATCAACGGCAAAGGGTTTTATTACGTTTCGGCAAACGAAACTTTCGGCTACGTGCCTGCGGATTTCGTAACGGAAAAGCTGTCGCAGGCATACGATCGGGAAACTTATTCCTATAAGACGGTAAACGGCAGCGCGAAACGCATCGTTGCGGTCTATTCCGATTTGACGATGACGGAAAAAATCGACACCGTTGAAAGCGCACTCGAAGTAAAGGCGCACCCGACGGACAACCCCAACGTGTTCTATATCGAATACGAAACGGAAAACGGCACGGCAGGCGGCTACGTTTATGCGAGCGACTTCAAAGAAGAGGGCAAATACACGGTGCGAAACGCCGTCATCATCTGCCTCGTGGCGCTTTCGGTGGCGGTCACTTCCCTCTACTTCGTCAACCGCCGCAAATCGCGCTGAGGTTTTGACAAACTTGCGGTTTTCGCCGCAATGTAAATAACCGCATACAAAAAGCGCCGCCGCGCAATTTTGCGCGGCGGCGCTATATTTTTTTGTTAAAATCGCTCAGACGTTTTTCAGCATCTGGAAAGTATCGTTCGGCTCGGCGGCGAGAAAGGAAAACTCCTCGTCGAGATCGAACGCTTCCGCGCTGTCGCAGGCGGCGAGCTTGTTGACGGAAACCTCATAAGCCGTCATCACGCGGATATCGGTCTCGCTGAATTTTTTCTGATATTCCCTGCTTTGAATCCTGCCCGAAAGCGCGATGCGCTCGCCCACCGCGAGGTTTTTGACGAACCGCGCGTTTCTGCCCCAGGCGATGCAGGGAATGTAGTCCGACTTGTTGTATGAACGGTTGACCGCGACGAGCAAATCGGCGATTTCGCGGTTAAAGGGCGTAGTGCGGTAAACGGGCTGTTTGCACACGTAACCCGAAAGCACAATGCTGTTGGGGTTCTTGCCCGCCGCCTCGTCGAGGATTTCGCGCACGAACACCGTGAGCATGAGCTTGCTCTTCCCCTCCACGAGCTTATTATAGCTCCTGAACTGCCCGATCGCGTTGATTTTTCCGCCCGTTTTCAGGTTTTTATCCGATATAAGCCTTTCGGAAACCGTGACCGGAAGGATATCCTCCTGCCCCGAGAGCCTCGGCACGGAAACCTTCATCTCGTAAAATCCTTCCCCGTAAACCTCGTGGGAAAATTCCGCGTCCCCAACGATCGTACCGCTCAAATAAACCTTGTTGTTTTTCTCCGTAAAATAATTCATATATTTTCTCCTTAATTTGTTTTTCTTTCCTTTTCAAGCTGCTGTCTGCCGTTGGCATCCATATAAAAACCGTCTTTGTAAATCAAATCGTAAATCGTCACGAATTCGTAGCCTTTGCCTTTAAGCGCGTCGATGATGTCGGCGAGCGCGTCGGCGGTATGTAACCCGTTGTTATGGAACAGCACGATGGAACCGTTTTGCACTTTCGGTACCACGCGGTTATAAATCTCCTTTGCGGAAAGGTTTTTCCAATCCAGCGAATCGACGTCCCATTGAATGGTGTAAAGCCCGAGTTCGCGCGCCGTTTCGATGAGCGTATCGTTGTAATCCCCGTAAGGCGGGCGAAAAACCTTAACCTCTTTGCCCGTGATTTTTTCGATAGCCTCCGAGGAAGTGGTCAGCTCCTTTACGACGGTCGCCTTATCCAGCTTGCTCATGTACGGGTGCGTTGCGGAATGCGTTCCGACATCGTGCCCCGCATCGGATATTTTTTTCACGTATTCGGGATATTTTTCCGTCCAGAATTCCACGCAGAAAAAGGTACTGACGACCCCTTTTTCCTCCATGATCTCCAAAAGGCGGTCGGTATAATCGACGCCCCAGGCGCAATCGAAGGAAATGGCTATCTTCTTTTCTTCCGTCCCGACCGAATAAATCGGCAGTTCGCGGCTTTTGGAAAAGGTCTGTTTTGTGCCGCCCAGCGCGATCGCCCCCGCCGTGATTGCGAC
>CASETU010000126.1 GCA_949290895.1 uncultured Bacillota bacterium | reverse complement strand
TTTTAGCACTTGGATAAAGCGAGTGCCAGCAGTAACGCAAAATAATTGCTTAAATAAAGGAGAGGACGAAAATGAAACAGTTTAAAACGGAATCGAAAAGGATTCTCGATTTGATGATTAACTCGATTTACACGAATAAAGAAATTTTCCTGCGCGAGCTCATTTCCAACGCGAGTGACGCCATCGACAAACTGAGGTTTTTGTCTTTGACCGACGGCAACGTAAAAACCGACTTTGCCATTCGGGTTTCGGCGGACAAGGATAAAAAACAGCTCACCGTGGAGGACAACGGCATCGGCATGAGCGAGGCAGATATGGAAAAGAACCTCGGCGTCATCGCGGAAAGCGGCACGCTCGCCTTCAAAAAGGAAAACGCGGACGAAAAGGAACTCATCGGACAGTTCGGCGTCGGTTTTTATTCGGCGTTCATGGTGGCAAAGACCATCGAGGTCTATTCCAAAAAATACGGCGAAGAAAAGGCGTTCAAGTGGACGTCTTCGGGTGCGGAAGGTTACACCGTAGAGCCTTGCGATAAGGAAGAAGTCGGCACGAAAATCGTCTTGACGCTGAAAGAGGATGACGAAAACTATAAATATTCTTCCTTGCTGGAAGAGTATAAACTCGCGGACCTTATCAAGCGCTATTCCGATTATATCCGTTATCCGATAAAAATGGAGCGCACGCACAGCCGCAAGAAGGAAAATTCCGAAGAGTACGAAGATTATAAGGAAGTGGAAACGCTCAACTCCATGATCCCGCTTTGGAAAAAGAACAAGAGCGAAGTTACCGAAGAACAGCTTGCGGAATTTTATAAAAACGATTTCCACGATTACGAAAAACCGCTGAAAAGCATTTACGCGAAAATCGAGGGCGGCGTTACCTATGACACGATTTTGTTTGTGCCCTCGCACGCGCCTTACGATTATTATTCCAAAGATTACAAAAAGGGCGTAAAGCTCTATTCCAACGGTGTGCTTATCACGGAAAAGTGCGAGGATCTGCTCCCCGATTATTACGGGTTTGTGAAAGGCGTCGTCGATTCCGGCGATCTGAGCCTTAACATTTCGCGTGAAATGCTGCAGCAGGACAGGCAGGTGCGCGCGATTGCGAATTCTTTGGAAAAGAAAATCACCGCCGAACTGAAAAAGACGCTGGAAGAGGACCGCGAAACGTATGATAAGATATTTACGGAGTTCGGGCTCAGCCTGAAATTCGGCGTTTACAACAATTTCGGCATGAAAAAAGACCTGCTCAAAGACCTTTTGATGTTCTATTCTTCGGAAGAGAAAAAGCTCGTTACGCTCGGCGAATACGTCAAGAGAATGAAAGACGGACAAAAGGAAATTTTCTACGCGTCGGGTGAAACGTACGATAAAATCGACAAGCTCCCGCAGGTGGAAAAGGTCAAGGAAAAATACGAAATTCTGTACTTAAAAGACGCGGTGGACGAATTCGTCCTGCGCATTTTGGATAGCTACGAAGAAAAGAAATTCAAGTCGGTCACGGCGGCGGATTTCAGTGACGAAAGCGAAGAGGAAAAGAAAGCGCTCGAAGAAAAGAGCAAGGAATATAAGGACGTTTTGGAATTTTTCAAGGAAGAGCTGAAAGGCAAGGTCAAGGACGTGAAACTTTCTTCCAAAATGAAGACCTATCCCGCGTGCCTCACGAGCGGCGGCGAAATTTCCATCGAAATGGAAAAGGTGCTCAACTCCATGCCTAACGCGAACAACGCCGTGAATGCGGATAAGGTGCTGGAGCTCAACGCCGAACACCCAGTTGCCGAAAAGTTGAAAGAACTTTACGAAAAGGACAAAGACACGTTGAAAAAATACGTTTCCGTGCTGTACAATCAGGCTCGCCTGCTCGAAGGACTTACTGTGGAAGACGTGACGGAATTCGTTACGATGATGGCGGACATTATGTAAAAAATCGATATATCGCGCCGCGCAGGCAATTTGCCTGCGCGGCGTTTTTTGTACGCAGAGTTATTGCTCAATTCGATATTACGCAAAGTTATTGACTTGAAGCGGGATAAATGTTATACTGAAGTGGAATAAAGTTGGGGTGCGAATATGAAAATTTTATCGTTCGATATCGAGAGCTGTACCGGAAATCCTTCAGATGGCAGCTTGTGCAGTTTCGGCTATTGTTTGTCGAATGATTTTGAGATTATCGAAAAAAAAGATATTTTAGTCAATCCGAAGCCGAAAAAATTCAAGCTCGGAAAGAGTGGTGAGGAAGCGAAAATAAAACTTGCGTACAGCGAGGAGGAGTTCCGCCGCGCGCCGCGTTTTCCCGCCGTGTACAAAAAGGTAAAATCCCTTTTTTGCGGGGTGCTTTGCGTGGGGTTTGCCGTCGGCAACGATGTGCGGTATCTCAACAACGCCTGTGAATGTTACAATCTGCCGAAAATAGAATACCGTTATCTCGACGTGCAGATGCTTGCAGGATATATCGACGAAGAAAACAAGGGGTTGGGACTGAGCCGTCTCGGTGAGAAATACGACATCGAATTTGCCGAACATAAATCGGACGACGACGCTTTCGCCACGCTCATGCTTTTGAAAAAGCTTTGCGAAGTTTCGGGAAAGAGCATGGAAGAGCTCATCGACTATTATGAGCTGGTTTTGGGTGTGAACGATAAAAACGGCATTAAGAACATGTATTCCGTCGCGCAGATATATAACCGCAAGGGATTAAAGCGTAGTAAGGCGCAGAGCGGGATTTTGCTGCACGAGTTTTTGGAAGATATGAAACGCCGTCCGCGCGTCGACGGAATCCTCAAAGGCAAGCGCGTGTGTTTTAACGGTTCGCTGGAGAAAGATGACATCATGTATTCCCGCAGGCTGATTAAACGCATATATGACCTCGGCGGCAAATACGTGACCGATTTGACGGGCGTCAATTTATATGTTTCGGACACCGACGTCGAAAGCGACGGCAGACTGCGGAAAATCCGTTATCTCGGTTCGACGGGGCAGCGGATTAAAATCATGGAAGAGCGAGAATTTCTCGAAATGATAGGCGAAGTCGAGGAAATCGAATTCGACGACGTTTCCGTACTCGTGAAACACGCGCGGGAAAAAGCGGAAAATCGCATGAAAAATAAAAGCAACGTCGCAAAATACGGCGAACGCGT